>NZ_QMIN01000057.1:22320-52708 GCF_003287795.1 Actinomyces sp. Z5 | reverse complement strand
CACTTGCGCATGAGCAAGCACGACCTGCGGGCCAGGCCCGTCTTCCACCACACCCACGACGCCATCCAGGCCCACCTGACCGTCGTCATGGCCGCCTTGGCGGTAGCCCGCCATCTACAAGCCGCCACCGGCGTGAGCATCAAGCGACTCGTACGCGAACTACGGCCGCTCCAGGAAGCCACCATCACCATCAACGGACACCAAATAACCGCCCAGCCCCAGACCACCCAGACCGCACAGCAAATCCTCAACAACCTGAACGCCGCAGGGCACTAAACTGTCAGGACTCAGGTCAAATAGCGGGACTGGGTCCACCCTTACAAGTGTAATGCTTCCCAGACCTTCCACCTCGACAGGCTCCCCGAGTCGCAGCTCGTAAAGGTGCTTGGTGTGTTGCAGGTCGGTCCAGCGCAGCTTCGCTATCCACTCACGGTTCTCGGAGCGCAAGCCGGCCGAGGATATCGTTCCCGCGGTCGTAAGTATCGGTGGTATCGACCCGCCTTGTACCATGACTTGGTCTGGCTCTGTTCCTTCAGGTAAAGGCACGGATCTCAGTACGGGTCTGGTCCACCAGATCCATCCACCTGTCAGTGCGGTGGCCATGACCAGGATCGCCGCGATGCTTATAAGAATGCGTTTCTTGGGCTTGGAGATCATGAGCCTCCTCGCCATCAGGACACCTCCGGTTATCGGGAGTACGCTGCCGTGCGAGCCTCGGGTGCATCGTAACTTTGCGCCGAAGCGGGGCGGCGTAGAACTTGTGTTCAATTCAATGCGCGCATCTAACAGTCGCCCATGTTGCACGGCTGTGCGGTAGGTTCCAAGTCAATACTGAGCGTCATACGGTATCCTCAGCCGGGACGTCGATGGAACACTTGATCGAGAGGAGTTGGTTCAACCGCGATTAGCGTGACCACTCCAAGTCGATCAATATGCACAGACTCGCCGAGGGGCAACTTGTAGCTCGTAGTGGCATTGTCGCTGTCAGTCCACACGACTGTTCCCACCCATTTATGTCCCTCGGATGACAATCCGCCTGGACTGATTGTTCCTGCCGTAGTCCGCTGCGGTAGCAATCCTTCCCCAAGGCGAACCTTGATCCGTTCTTCGCCGCCGGGAGGAGAAGCCACGGATCGTAGCGCGGGCCTGGTCCACCAGATCCATCCACCTGTCAGTGCGACGGCCATCACCAACGCCGCCGCTACGCTAACAAGAATACGTTTCTTGGACATGGTGCCCTCCCTGGAGTGCATACTTCCACCAGTCGGTACAATAATTACTTCGTCCCACCCGAGTTCGGCTGATCCTTAATTCCATGCATTGTGCCTGCGGGCGACAGCCGGTGACCGGCGGCCGCCCGCCGGGCGAAGGTGTGGATAAGCGCGCTCGTGGCGGCCCGCTGGGCGGAGATCGCCGTGCCTGCGTGCCCGCCCTCGGTCTGTTCCACATAGCTGACCGCGAGCCCCAGCGCACGCATCCGGTAGGCCATGGCGCGGGCGTGCGCCGGGTGCACGCGGTCGTCGGCGGTAGAGGTGAGCAGCAGCAGCGGCGGATACTCCCGGCCCGGTACCAGGGCGTGGAAGGGGGACAGGGGTCGCATGGTCTCCCAATCGTCGGGATCGTCCGGGTCCCCGAACTCGGAGCGCCACATGGCGCCGGCCAGCAGGCGCGTGTACCGCTCCAGGTCCAGCAGTGGCGCCTCCGCGATTACCCCGCCAATCAACTCGGGGTGGCAGGTGAGCATCTCTCCGACCAGCAGGCCGCCCGCGCTGGCGCCGTGCACCACCAGCTGCCCTGCCGAGGTCACCCCGCGGTCGATCAGCGAGCGCGCCACCGCAGCGAAGTCCTCCACCACCCGGTGCCGTTCCCGGGCGGTGCCCGCCAGGTGCCAACCGGGCCCGTACTCGCCGCCGCCACGGGTGCACGCCACCACGTAGGTGCCGCCGCGCTCCAGCCAGGCCTTGCCGGTAAGCGGCTGGTAGCAGGGGGTCTGGCTGGTGCCGAAGGCGCCATAGCCGTACAGCAGGGTTGGGCCGGGCGACGGCTCCTGTGCCGGTGAGTCCACCGCAGGTGCGCTCGCAACCGGAACCGACGTCGTCCCGCCGTCGCCGGTGCCTGCGTCCGCGCCGGCACGTGGCCGACCGATCTGGAAGTAGGGCACGCGGGTGCCGTCCGCGCTGACCGCCACGTGCTGGCTGACGCGCACTCCGCGGGCGTCGAAGCGGGCGGGCGCCTGCCGCAGCACCGACATTCCGGTCACCTCGCCGACCTCGGTGAGGCGGGCGAGCGTGAGCGTGGGCGGGGTGGTCCAGCCCGAGGCGGAGATGAACAGGTAGTCGGTGTCCCGTTGCCGCACCGCCTGCGCGGTCACCTCCAGCAGGGGCCGGCCCGGCCGCAGTTCGGTGGGGTCCGGGGCCGCGGCGGCCTCGGCTTCACTCGGGCGGTGGGCGGCCCCGGTCAGGTCGATCCAGTGGTGACGCCACTGCCGCCGGTCGGCGGCGTGCTCGCCCGCCTCCGACTCCCACCGTGACGGCGGGGTGCACACCTCCAGCCGGCCGGCGACGTCGTCCAGCACTGTGAGCACCATGTGGTGGCGGGTCCACGTAGCGGCGGACAGGAAGGACGAGGACGTGGGGGCGAACAGCACCTCCAGCCCGTCGCGCTCGCCGTGCAGCCACTGGCTCAGCGGCGCCCCCAGCAGCATGCCCGGCTCGTAGCGGCGTCCCGCCACCTCCCACGGCTCGCGCAGCTGGATCGTCAGCCACTGCGCCCCCACGCCGATGGAAGCCGACGGCGGCGCCTCGATCCGGATCGCGTCCGCGGGTACGTTCGCGCCGTCGGCCGCAAGCGCCCGCCGCGCCGCCTTCTGGCCGGCGGGGACCGCGGCGTCGTCGGGCAGCCACCAGACCCGGGTATCGCCCAGGCCGCCCATGCTCATGAGCCAGGTGCGGCCCCACGCATCGCAACTGGCCCGGGTGACGATCGCATCCGCGGCTCCGGTGATCAGCACCTCGGCGTCCCGGGGCGCCTGCCCACGGCGCAGGCGACGCGCCTGGCGCGGCAGTCCGGCCGGCGACAGGGACCCGGCACCGAAGTCGTCCGAAAGCAGGCAGGTGTCGCCGTCGGCGCCCCAGGTCAGCGTGCCCTTTGAGAGCGGCTTGCGGAAGCCGCCCTCGGTCGCATCCAGGAAGCGCCGCTCGTCCAGATCGAATTCCTCGGTGAAGGTGGCGTCCGTCCCGCCGTCGGACAGGCTCACCAGGGCGCGGCGCCCTGCCAGCGGGCCGGTTTGCAGCACCTGCGCCCCCGCCCAGGCCAGGTCGCGGCCGCGCCGGTGGCGCTCGGCGTCCAGGTCGAGCAGCACCTCCCACTCGGTGGCGGAGGCGTCGTCGGGGCGCGGTGGGCGGGAGGGGGCGCCGGCCGCGTACGACGCCCAGGTGGTGCGCCGCCACACTCCGCGCGGGTGGGCCGCATCGGTCCAGAAGTTGTAGACCATGCCGGCGGCCTCGGTGACTGCGGGAATGCGGTCCGGGGAGTCGAGTATCTCCTGAAGGTCCTGGGTCAGGCGCAGGTAGTCCACGTCGTCGGTGAAGGCGGACATGGTCTCGTCCGTCCGCGCCGCCGCCCAGGCCAGGGCGCGCTCGCCGGTGGGCTCGTCCAACCAGGCGGGCACCGGTGGTAGCTCGGGCGCCTCGGTGGGCTCCGGCGGCGCGGAGTCGTCTGCACGGGGCGGGGCGTCGGTGCGATCCACCGGCCCATTGCAGCACATCCCGGGCTGGTGGCGTAGCCTGCCCGCTGCCCGGGCGAGGGCCATCGACGACGCGGGGCGAACTTCCATGACGCCGGTTCACCGTCGAGGACGTCCTGCCGGGCAGCGCTCTGGAGGGCCGGGCCGCGTCGTCACGGGCTAACCCGCGTCTTCGAACTGAGATGAGGCTCGTTTGCTTGTCAGGCGAGCGCGCGAGCGGGCACAATAGAGGGGAGTCACCCGGAGGCGACCGGATGACTCCCCGACGTAAGCGGCTCAGCCGAACCACTTACTGAGGGCATCCACAAGGACACCAATGGCCCGGATCAGTTGAGCGAGTGATTCGAGTATTTCGCTCAGCTTCCGGGCCATTCCCTTGTCCTTGCGGACTTTGGCGTGTCGGCCTAACGGGTCGTTCAGGCGTCGTCGAGATCCCGCAACGAACCGCGCATGTGGCACGCTGGGGCCATGCGCAAGGAAGCCTTCCCACGGGCCGACTGGCCCCGCGTCGTGGTCACCACCGACCCCGAGCTGGACGACCTGAACTCCATGATCCGCCTGCTCACCCACGCCGCCGAGATCGACCTGTGCGGCCTGGTGTACGCGGGCAGCAAGTTCCACTACACCGGCGACCCCGCCCGCGGCATCGCCTCCCACCGCTGGCCCGCCCCCGGTGACAGGCTCCACATCGACGAGGCCATCGACGCCTACGCCCAAGTGGAGGACACCCTGCGCGTGCACGACCCCCGCTTCCCCACCGCCGCCCACCTGCGCTCCCTGGTGCGCATGGGGAACGTGATCGCGGAGGGGGAGATGGACGAGGTCACCCCCGGTTCGACCCTCATCGCCGATCTGCTGCGGGACATCGCCCTGACACCGAACGGCGCCACCGGTGAGGGCGGCGCGCTGCTGGACGCCGCCCGCCCCCTGTTCATCCAGGCCTGGGGCGGCATCTCCACCTTCGCCCGCGCCCTGCGCACCCTGGAGGAGGAACTCGGCGGCCGGGAGGACTGGCCGACGCTCAAACAGCGGGTGCTGGACCGGGTGGTGCTGTCCTCCTTCGGGGAGCAGGACTCCACCCTGAATGAATACATTCGGCCACGCTGGCCGGGCCTGGAGCACCGCGAGGTCGCCACCCGCGCCTGGGGGTACACCACCCGGGACGTGCTGTTACCGGCCGACCTTGAACTCGTCGGCCCGCAGTGGACGCGCGAGAACGTCAGCGCCCGCGGCCCGTTGGGGGCCGCCTACCGGGTGTGGGGCGACGGGCGACGCATGGCCGCCGACTTCGACCCCGAGGACTACTTCGGCGAGGCGGGCAAGACCGAGGCGCAGCTGCGCGCGGAGGGCTACCGGGTGTGGTGCCCGGTGCAGGAGGCGGGCTCCTTCATCTCCGAGGGCGACACCTCCAACTTCACCCTGCTGATCCCCAACGGCCTGCACTCCTGGGAGGACGCCACCTTCGGCGGCTGGGGCGGCCGCCAGGTCCCGCACCCGCAGCTTCCCGACACGCTCACCTCCGACATGCGCTTCGACCTGCCCGGCCTGCCGCAGCCCGACTACCCCCAGCAGGTGGTCGACCACGCCGCCGACGGCTCCGCCCCGCCCGAGTACCACATGACCCGCTGGTGGCGGGCCCTGCAGAACGAATTCGCCGCCCGCCTGGCCTGGTCCGTCACCCCCCGCTATGAGGACGCCAACCATCCGCCGGCCGTCGTCGTCGAGCACCCCGACGGCGGCAGCGGACTGGTGCGCCGCGTACGCCCCGGCGAGGTGGTCACCCTGACCGCCACGGCCACCGACCCCGACGGCGACCACGTGCTGCTGCGCTGGTGGGCCTATCCGGAGGCCGGGCCGAACCCCTGCCCGACGCCGCCGCGCATCCGGGACGACGGCGCCGGCACCGCCGTGGTCACCGTCCCCGCCCAGGCCCGCCCCGGCCAGGCCATCCACCTGATCGTGGAGGGCACCGACACCGGCACCCCGCCGCTGACCCGCTACCAGCGCGTGGTGCTGGAGGTCGCCTGAGACCGGTGCGCGCCTCGACGCCCCAACCCTGCCGACTGTGTGGGCGTCCCGGCGCTCAGCGCCCGGCCGGCTCCACCACGAGCGTCAAGCGCTGCTCACCCAACTCCCCGGCACGGACACCGACCTGCACCGTCCCCGGCTCGGCACCTGCGCGCACAATCGCCAGGGCCCTGCCGCGGTACAGCGGGGTGGTGGTCTCGTCATAGGAGGAGGCGGGCCGGGGATCGGCCGAGCCCAGGGCCGCCAGGCGTCCCGCGCCCGACACCTCCACGCTCACCGGCGTGCCGCCGATCATGGCGACGTTCCCGTGCTCGTCCACTGCCTCCAGCTCCAGGAAGGCCAGGTCCTGGCCGCCGGCGTGGAGCCGACCGCGGTCGGCCCTCACCCGCAGGCGCAGCGCGCCGTGCTGGGCGGGCAGCGTGGCGCGGCCGACCTCGCGGTCGCCGACCCTGGCGACTGCGGTCAGGTCCTCCGGGCCGTAGGGAACGGTGAAGCGGGCCACGCAGCCATGGGCGACGCCCGCCGGCCGCGTGCCCAGGGAGCGGTCACCCACGAACAGCTCCACCTGCGGCGCGTAGGAGTACACCTCCACCTGCGCCCGCGTTCCGGCGGCGACCTCGGGCCACACCCACGACGGCACGGCGTCGGTTCCGCGCCAGGCCGCCTTATGCACCCGTCGGCCCGCCCTATCCAGGGGCCGCACGGCGATCTCCGGGTTCTTGGCCCGAGTCCACACGGTGCGCGCCAGCGCCATCGACCCGTCCGGGTGCCCGGTGATGTCGATGGCGCCGACACCGGCCGTCACATACGGGTAGGGCTTGTCGAATCCGCCGGGCTCCTCGCCGTAGGTCCACAGCCCGATGCCGACCTCACCCAGATAGTCCCAGCCGGTCCACATGAAGTCGCCGATCACATGATCCAGCTCCTCCACCAGGCGCCAGTTGCGCACGATCTCGTGCGGCATGGTCTCGCTGCCCACGATCACCCGCCCCGGATGCAGCACGGCGTCCTTCCGGTAGCGGGAGGCGGCGTAGTTGTAGCCGGCCACGTCCAGGGCGTCGAGCACGCCCGCGCTGGCACGGTCGGCCGCGCGCGTAGCCGCCGCCCGGGACATCAGCGAACCCATCCGGGACACCAGCAGGTTGTAGGCGGTGGACCCGAAGACGGACTGCCGCTTCGGACCGCCGGACTCGCCACACGCCCGCTCCTCGTCCTGCTTGCGCCGCTGCCCGGCCGCGTTGTTGTCCGCAACGAGGTCCCGTCCCCGGGCGGTCATCAGGTTGATCATGAGGTTGATGCCCGCCGTCGTCTGCCGGGTGGGGTCCAGGCGGTGCAGCCGGGAGACGATGCGGCGGGCCGTGCGGATGCCGCGCGGCGTGGCGGACTCGCCCACCTCGTTGCCGATCGAGTACATGATCACGCACGGGTGCAGGCGGTCCTTGCGTACCAGCGCCTCGGTGTCGCCCGGCCACGACTGCTCGAAGTGGGAGGCGTCGTCATGGGGGTTCTTGGCCTGGAACCACATGTCCCACAGCTCGTCCATCACGTACAGCCCCAGCTCGTCGCAGGCCGCCAGCAGGTCGCGTGAGGCGGGGTTGTGGGCGGAGCGGATGGCGTTGAAGCCCTGCTCCTTGAGTATGCGCACCCGCCGGCGCTCGGCGTCGGCGAAGGTCGCCGCCCCCAGAATGCCGGAGTCGTGGTGGATGCAGGCGCCCCGCAGCGCCGTCGGCCGACCGTTGACCAGCAGCCCGCGGTCGGCGTCGACCTCAATGGTGCGCAGGCCGGTGCGGGTGGTGGCCGCATCGAGTACGACGTCGTCACCGGCCTCATTCGCCCCGGTCAGGGTGACCGTCAGCTCGTACAGGTGCGGGTCGGCGTCGGACCAGGGGTGGGCCGCGGCCACCCGCAGCGGCAATTCGACGACGCCCCCGTTGGTGGACACCGAGCCGCGGGCGGCCTCACCGGAGTCGTCGGTGAGGACCGCCGTGACGGTGACGGCGGCGGCGTGGGGGTTGTCGATCTCGATGCGGGCGGTGGCCGTCGCGCTCGTGCCGGTGGGGGAGTGCTCTAGGTGGACCACCGGCAGGGAGGTGCCGCCACGCGTCAGGCGCACCGGGCCGGTGCGCCGCAGCCACACGTGCCGGTAAATGCCGGAGCCGGAGTACCAGCGGGTGGACGGCTGCCGCGAGTTGTCGACGAGGACTTCGATGACTGCCTGTGTACCCGGGGCAGGCGACCCCAGGTCGACCTCGAACTCGGTGTAGCCGCCGCGGCACCCGCCGACGCGCACGCCGTCGAGGAGCACCGTGGAGTTCTTGTACACGCCCTCGAATACCAGGGATAGGCGGTCATCGCCCAGGTCGTCGGGCACGTGCAGTGACTTGCGGTAGCGGTAGGTGCCGCCGGGGAACCAGCCGGCGCCGGAGGTGGTGGCCGTGGCGGCGCTGCGGGGCTCATGGATCATGGCGTCGTGCGGCAGATCGACGGCGGTCCAGGGCCCAGGGGCATCCGGGACGTCGGAGGCGGCGTCGGTCTGGCGGGCCGCGGCGTCGCCGTCGGGCTCACGGCGCAGCTGCCAGCCGGCGTCGAATAGAACGGTGGTGGACATGACGGTGCTCCTTGAACAGTCGGACGGGGTGGGCGAGCGGCCGCGAGGTCGGCGGCATCAGGCGCCGGGCTCCAGTGAGGCGGCGTTCTCGGCGGCGATCCGCCCCAGCCAGGCCAGGGAGGGCTTCGGCGTGCGGGCGAAGTCGCGCTCGCGGTCCACGGCGATCAGCCCGAAGGTCGGCTCCCAGCGGCCCCACTCGTAGTTGTCCAGCAGCGACCAGTGGCAGTAGCCGCGCACATCCGCGCCGTCGGCCACGGCCGCGATCAGGCCGCGCAGTGCCTCGGTGGTGTAGGCGATGCGGCGGGCGTCGTCGGCGGTGGCGATGCCGTTCTCGGTGACCAGCAGGGGCTTGCCGCAGCGCTCCCAGTAGCGGCGCAGGTTGATGCCCAGCGCGTCGGGACGGTAGGCCCAGCCGGTCAGCGTGTTGTCGGGCGAGTCGGGGTGCGGGACGGGCCCGGAGGCGTCCACCGGCTGAGAGGTGTAGGCCTGCACGCCGATGAAGTCGTCCTCGGCGGTCGCGTCCAGGTACACGCCCTCCCACTGGTGGAAGACCCGCTCGAATACCTCCTCATTGCCCGGAGTAGGGGTGAAGGCCTGAGCCGCGAGCGCCCAGCCGACCTGCGCGTCCGGCACGCTCTGGCGCAGCACGGCACGGGCGGCGGCGTGCATGGCGATCAGCTTCGGCGCCAGCTCGAGCGACGGGGCGGGCAGGGCGGCCCTCTGGTCGGTGGAGGCGAGGCCGGCCGCGCGCAGCTCCTCGGCGGACTTGCCGATGACGGCGGTCATGCCGCTCATCAGGTTCAGGATATTGGGCTCGTTGATCGTGACGATCCAGTGCACGTCGTGCAGGATCTCGGAAACGTAGCGTACGTAGGCGGCGAAGCGGTCGGCGGCGTCCGCACGCTGGATGCCGCCGCCGAGCGCGAACCACAGCGGGCAGGTGAAGTGGTGCAGGGTGATGATCGGTTCCAGGCCGTACTCGTGGCAAGCGTCGATCATGTCCCGGTAGTGCAGCAGGGCGGCGCGGGAGAACTCGCCGTCGGCCGGCTCAATGCGCGCCCACTCGATGGAGAAGCGGTAGGCCTTCAGCCCGCCCGCGGCGGCCAGGCGGATGTCCTCCCGGTAGCGGTGGAAGGAGTCGCAGGCGGAGCCGGATTTCTCCGGCAGCAGGCGGGCGGGTGAGTGCTCCACGGCCCAGAAGTCTGAGGCGATGTTGTCGCCCTCCACCTGGTGGGCGGCGGTGGCGGCACCCCAAATGAAGTCGTCGCGCAGGACGGTCATGGTGTTCCTTTCGTCTTTGAAAAGGTCCAATCGGGCGGTATAACGTGTTGAGGGAGTGCGTGTGTGAGGGATTCGTGCTGTCTAATGGATGTGGGTCACCCCTTCATTCGTGGTGAGTCTTCCAGGGCGCGCCGGTAGATCCGCGCTGTTGTAAAGATTGATCCGGAACCAGCCGCCGCGGCCGAGTTCCGCCGTAATGCGTCCCTTGCGTATCTCCGACGAACGCAGGATCACCGTGTCATTATCCGCTGTGGCGGGGATGCTGCTGCAATCCAACTCCTCATCGCCGAGGGCGAGTGTCAGACCTCCCAGCCGCGCCGGGTGGGTCTGTGCGCCATCGGGGGTGTGAGCGGCCAGATGCAGTCCCGTCCCGACGTTGCCGAACCGCAGACGCAGCTGTCCGTCCTTCACCTCCATGCCCAGTAGTGTGGGCGCCTCACATAACACGTCCTCGCCGTAAATGATCTTCTCCGCGAGCAGCGCCAGCCGCTCGCCCACGGGCTTTTTCTTCTTCGGGTGAATGTCCAGCTCCATGCCGATATCGGTGATCACCGCCATGCCGACGCCGGGAACGGTATCCGCAGTGTGCTGCTGCGCCTCACGGATGATGGCGTATGGCTCGCCGACGCACTGCATCCAACGGCCGAAGGGCGCGAGTTGGACGAAGAGGAAGGGGAGCTCGTCATTCCAAAGTCTACGAAAGCACCTGATCAGTGCGGGGAACAGTGTCGCATACAGTTCTGGGTGGGCATCGCCGTCGGACTCGCCCTGATAGTACAGAATGCCCCGCATCCCGTAGGGGGCCACCTGGCTGAGCATGCTCTCGTACAGGCCGCAGGGACGCTTCTCATTCTTCGGTCCCATGGGTGGGGCCATGGCTGAGAAGTCGATCTGGGGAGGGGGCGTCATGTCCCCGTACAGGCCTCTAAGAATTTCCTCCAGGATCCTGCCCTCCATCAGCATTACGCTGGCGGCGTCGGCAAACGGTTCGGTGCGCCAAGAAGCGGGGTCGGTGCGGAAGCGATTCTCGTAGGTCTCCGGGTCAAGGTCCGCCAAGGCCTCCCGGTACTCCTCCAGATACAGTCCGCCTCCGCCCTCCTCGATGGCCTCCTCGCTCATCCAGGCACATGCGGGAGTTCCACCCCAGTTACAGCCGACGATGCCTATCGGAACACCGTATCTCGCCTGTAGTGTCTTGGCGAAGTAATATGCCGGTGCGGAGAACCACTGTAACTGGTCTGCTGTCGCCCTTCTCCAGAATCCGAAGTTTCTCCCGTAGTCGGCCTCGTTGATTTGATCCGGGTAAGACACCTCCGGGTAGTCGAAGAACCGGATGTCGTCATTGGTGCAGGTCTCCATCTCGTCGGCGAAATCCGCGTCGTACCGCATGTAGAACTCCATGTTGGACTGTCCGGCGGCGAGATACACGTCTCCGACCTGCACGTCGTGGAGGAAAACGGAGTCGTCTCCGGAAGCGATCTGGATCGTCTCCTGGAAGGAGGCCTCCAGCGGGCCGATCTCGGCGCGCCAGCAGCCGTTCGTCGCTGCGCGGCAGCTGGCAGTCATGTTCTGTACGGTTATCGACACCTCGTCGCCGGCCCCGGCCGTGCCCCAGAAGGCGATCGGCTTGCCGCGTTGCAACGTCATGTGATCTTGAAATATCAGGGCGAGTTTCAACAATCTAGGGCTCCTCGTCTCTGGGATCTCGTGAAGGATGATGGGTGGGACTAAAGCGGCCAGGACGTAAAGCCCTCGGCACGGATGCGCCAGGTGCCGTCGTCGGGGAATCCCGGATGCTCCTGTGAGCCCTCCCAGCCGCCGACCATGAGGGCGACGGCGGCGAGCAGCCCGCCGTTCCCGGGCAGGTAGATGGGGATCATCGAACCCATGCCCGGGTTGTTTCCCACGGCGTCGTAGCGGTTCTTCGCCCCCTGTTGCAGGAGAAGGTCCACGGCGTCCCCGGGGCGGCCGAGCCGTGTGGCCGTCATTGCCATCACCGGGTAGTCCCAGCCCCAGGCGGAGTCCCACTGCCAGTTGCGCCGCACCCAGTCGAGGGTGGCTGACATGGCGGTCGCGTCGATGAGCGGCGTGGGCGGCAGGAATCCGAGGGCCTGCAGGAATGACGGGTGGTCGTCGGTGCGTACATCGGGGCTTCCCGCCACGGCGGTATAGCGGCCTGCGACCCGCTCCGGGGCGGGCAAGGCTGCCTGGATGGTGTCCCAGGACTCCTTACGTCCTAGGCCGCGTCGGAGCCGGAAGCGCTGGGCGATCTCCAGGCCGAACCACCAGTAGGCGAGCTCGAAGGTGGGGTCCCGGGTGGTGGCGGCGTCGTAGAACTCCTGGGCGGGCATCACCGGCGGGCCCAAGTGGGCGACTCCGTCGCTGACGTTGGGGAAGGACGCCATGAACTCGGCGGTCTCATCGAGCAGTTCGGCGACGGCGCCCAGCAGGCGGGCACGCCCGGTGGCGGCCTGGGCCTCGGGGCGGGTGCCGTAGGCGCTCCAGCACAGCTCGGCCAGGTACAGCAGGTGCGGCTGCTGCCAGATCAGGAAGGGTCCGATGTCGCCCGGGGCCTCGCGGGCGTCCGGACCTATTTCCTTGGGCCAGCGGGCGCCGCGGCAGCCCTGGGCGGCGGCGGTCTCCCGTGCTACAGGTAACGCACAGCGGTACCAGTCGAAAGATCGCTCCAGGAGTTCGGGGCGTCCCCAGGCGGCGAACTGCGCGGCATGCCACCAGTGCATCTCCAGGTGGAACTTGCCGCGCCAGGTGTTGGTCACCAGGCCGCTCTCCTGCGGTGGGGTGAGGCCGCCGCCGCCGGCTCGCAGCAGGTACTGGGACAGGACGATGCGGCGTTCCAGTTCGGCGGCACGTGAGTCCGTGGAACCGGCCAGCTCCACGGCGGCGCCGGAGTTCCAGTACTCCTCCCAGAAGGCGGCGGAGGAGGCGAGGACCGCGTCGACGTCGTCGGGCGGGGTGGCGGGTGCCGCATACAACTCACTGCCCGGGCCGGATACGGGCGCGAAGGCGGCAACGACACCGAGCGTCGCGGTCCCGCGGGCGGGAGCGAGTACCAGGGTGCGGGCGTCGGTCAGGGCTGCTGCCGCCGGGGCGTCCCAGGTGAGTGTGATTCGGTAGGCGGTGGTGTCGATGCGGCGCTCGACGACGGCACCCCACTGCCCGGCCTCGCGCAGGATCACCTCGCCTTCGGGCTCCTCCCCCCAGAGGGCCGCAGGGGAGAAGCCCGGGTTCGGATCGGGCAGGGACAGGCGCACAACGAGGCCGCCGTCGGCGAGCAGCGGGGAGGACACGCGGGTGCCTACGATCGCGCCCGTTCCGGCGACGGCGGTGACCACCCGCACCGGGGTGCCCTCGTAGTTGAACTGGGAGGTAAGTATCCCGCGCCACAGGTCCAGGTGCGCAGTCAGTCCCGTCAGCGCGTCGTGCTCCAGCTCGGTTATGGCGGGCGCGGCCAGCCCCAGGCGTCCCAGGTCCAGCCGGTGCGGGTTGGAGCCGAGCCACATGCCGGCCAGGTCCGGCGGCTCGGGCGCGACCTTCCCGGAGGCGATCGCCATCATCCGCTGCAGGGAGGGGCGGTCCGGGTAGTGCACCGGGCCGCGGGCGGTGCTGTAGGCGGTCATGGCGTCGGCGAGGGTGTGACCGGATGGGTTGGGCTGCTCGTGCCAGCCCCAGGTGGATTGGGTGGCGCTCTCGACGATCCTGGTGTTCAGGGAGTCGGGAGCGCGCGGGTCGAGTCGGGACGGGTCGTGGGCGGCGGTGAAGGTCTGCAGGCCGGTGGCGTCGGCGCTGAAGGCGAAGTCTCCGTTGCCCAGTGTGAGCACAAGCTCCGGGGAGTCGGCGTGCAGGTGGATATTGTGACGGGATACCAGGGCATGGCGGTCGATCATCTTTGATCCGGGTCCTGTTCTACGGGGTCGTATCGTCGCGTTGATGGCAGCGTGGGCGAGGTGTCAGATGCCGCGAATCACCTCTGCCATGGCGTCCCGGGCGCGCAGCAGGTCCCGACCGGTTATGTCCGCGAATGCGTGCAGGGTCTCCGCCTCCAGGTCGAAGTCCGGGGCTACCACCCATAACTGCTGCAACCCGTCCCAGGCCGCCAGGAACCGCCGCGCCATCGCTTCGGCGGGCTGATCGGTGCGCGCCAGGCCGTGCTGCTGCAGGGCGCCGATGATGATGCCGATGCCGTCGATGGCCTCCGCGTAGTGAGCGGTGAAGTGCTCATGCGCCGCGGATCCCGGAATCTGCGCCTGTCCGGCGAGGTAGGAGTACAGGCGGAGCCGGGCGTCGTCGCAGGCGGTGCCTCGGACCAGGCGAGCGATGATCGCCTCCGCGTCCCGGGCGGTGAGCGCCTGCTCGCCGGCGGTCTTGCCCTCCCGGAAGTCGACGAGTGCGCCCCGTCCTTGGATCACCTCGTCGAAGTAGGCGAGGGCAGCGACCAGCAGGTGGTCGCGGCTGGGGAAGTGGTAGAGCATGGTGCGCTCGGCCATGCCGGCCCTGCGCGCCACGGCCGCGGTGGTGAGGCGCTCGTGACCGACCTCCTGGACCACCTCGTAGGCGGCCCGGGCGATCGCCTCCCGCTTGACGGCCGTCTTGGCGTACGGACCGCGGGAGCGTTGCGCGGTTGGCATGCTTCTCCTCCAAAGTTGATGCAGACCCAAGTTTCGAAGGTTCCCGCTCTTGCGTCAACCCCCTTGACACCGTTTCAATTTCATACTTCACTTCAGTTTCATCGATCCGTCTTCGTCAATGACGACCGAAGTCAGAAGGAATCTCATGACCGCATCCGCAACCGGAGGGGCCGTGCCCTCCACCGCCGTCGAACCGGGCCGCGAGGAGGCCCGGAAGCCGAGCAACGGCCGGAGGACCGATCCCGACTACGTCTCCTGGCCCGTCAGGCTCGGCTGGTCCGCCCGCGCGCTGTCGCTCGCCGCCAACGTCATCATCCTGGGGTACTTCAGCCTCTACGCCACCGACACCCTCGGCATGAGTCCCGCCCTGCTGGGCACGCTCATGCTGGTCTCCAAGCTCTTCGACGGCTTCACCGATCTGTTCGCCGGATGGGTTATCGACCGCACCCACACGCGCTGGGGGAGGGCCCGCCCCTACGAGTTCGCCATGCTCGGCCTGTGGATCTCCATCTGGGCGCTGTTCTCCATCCCGGCCGGGTTGCCGACCGGCGCCAAGGCTGCACTGCTGTTCGTGCTGTACACACTCGTCAACTCCGTCTTTGCCACGCTCGCCCAGGCGAACCAGACTCTATACACTGCGCTCGCCTTCCCCACCCGCGTGGCCATCGGCAAGGTTTCGGCCTTCGCTGGCCTGTTCATCTCCGTGGGCGCCGTCGTCATCTCCGTGATCATCCCGCAGGGACTGGCCTGGGCGGGAAAGGAACCCGGCCGCTGGTCTGTGCTTATCCTCGCCCTGGCGGCGCCAATGGCCGTCCTGGGGATGATGCGCTTCGTCTTCGTCAAGGAGACCGTCATCCAGCCCGCAGACACCACGGAGAAGGTCACCTTCCGGGAGATCTTCGCCGCCCTGCGCGACAACAAGTGGATCTGGATCATCTTCGTACTGGGCGTACTGCAGAATCTGCTGCTGAACGTCGGTGCCGCCGCCTACTACTTCCGCTACATCGTCGGAGACATCGGCATGCAGTCCTGGATCTCGCTCGCATCCCTGGTGGCGATCCCGGCAGTGATGGCTATTCCGCCCCTGATGAAGCGCTTCAAACTCAGCTCGATCATTATCGCGGGCCAGCTGTTATGCGTCCTGGGCAACTGTGTGCTGTTCCTGGCGGACACCAACATCGCCCTACTCCTGATCGGCACCCTCATCATCGGCATAGGCACACTGCCGCTGTCCTACATGATCGGAATCCTCATCATCGACTGCGCTACCTACAACGAGTGGAGAGGCCACCGGCGCTTGGAATCGATCATGGGTGCGGTCCAGTCCTTCTCCGCCAAGATCGGTACCGGTCTGGGCCTGGCCGCCGCCGGAGCCTTCCTCGGCGCCTTCGGCTATGACGGCAGCCTTGACGCGCAACCGGATTCCGCCGTCTTCGCCATACGCGCGCTGTTCACCTGGATTCCGGCACTGATTGCCCTCCTGATGGTGATCACTCTGCGCTTCTACAAGCTGGAGGACCTGCTGCCACAGATCAATCAGGACCTGGCTGCCCGCCGCGCCGCGGAGGCTACTGCCGCGGGACGTATCGCCGACAGCGACTCCGTCAACTCCACCGACACCCCCACCGACAGACCGTGAAAGGAACGACGCCATGTCCGCCAATAAATACCCCTACCAGGACCCCGCCCTGCCCGTCTCCCAGCGCGTCGAGGACCTGCTGGGACGCATGTCGACGTCCGAGAAGATCGGCCAGCTGCGGCAGTACTTCTACTTCGCCCCCACCGACGAGGATGTGCCCGAGGAACTGATCGCCGCCCTGCCGTCCGAGCATCAGGAGTACGCCCGCCAGCCCGCGCGCATCCGTGCCGCCCTCGACCGGGGCGAAGTGGGATCCCTGATGTTCCTCACGGACCCGAGGCTGATCAGGCGGTTGCAGGAGCGCGCGATCGCCGGAAGCCGCTGGGGGATTCCGCTGCTGTTCGGATTCGACGTCATCCACGGTCTGCGCACCATCTTCCCGGTGCCGATCGCCTCTGCGGCCTCCTGGAACCCGGCGGGCGTTGAGGCCGCACAGCGCATCGCCGCCAGGGAGGCCGCCGCCGTCGGCATCCGCTGGACCTTCGCCCCGATGGTCGACATCGCCCGCGACCCCCGCTGGGGCCGCATCGTCGAGGGCGCCGGGGAGGACCCCTGCCTGGGGGCCGCCATGGCCGCCGCCCAGGTGCGCGGCTTCCAAGGCGGAGCCGAGGGAACCGCGGATGCGGAGCATCCGGCCTCCGGCACCGCCGCCTTCCCCGCCGACGCCATCCTGGCCGGTCCCAAGCACTTCGCCGGTTACGGTGCGGCCGACGGCGGGCGCGACTACGAGGACGTCGACCTGTCCGACGACGCCCTGCACAACGTCTACTACCCGCCCTTCCACGCGGCCATCGAGGCCGGTGCGGGCAACATCATGGCCGCCTACATGGACCTCAACGGCGTTCCCGCCGCCGCCAACCGCCACCTGCTGACCGATGTGCTGCGCGGCGAGCTCGGTTTCAACGGCTTCGTCGTCTCCGACGCCAATGGCGTCAACAACCTGACCACCCAGCGGCTCGTCCCCGACACCGCGGAGGGCGCCGCCCGCGCCCTCACCGCCGGACTGGACATGGAGATGGCCAACGGCCCGGCCGCATTTGAGCACCTCCAGGCCGGTCTCGATACCGGTCGTGTAGACGAGGCCGCGCTGGACACGGCGCTCCGCCGGGTGCTGGCCGCCAAATTCCGCCTCGGTCTGTTCGAGCACCCCTATGCCGACGCCGACGCGTCCGCCGTCCTGAATGACCCTGCGCACCGGGAGGCCGCCCGGCGGGCGGCGGAGGAGACCCTGGTGCTGCTGGAAAATGACGGTACTCTGCCGCTGACCGCCGGTGATGGTGCCGTGCACCGGATCGCCGTACTCGGGGACCTGGCGGACTCCAAGCGCGATGTGCTCGGCCCGTGGGTGTTCGACAAGGACGTGGAGGAGTCCGTCTCCATCCTCGATGGAATCCGGGCGCGCGCCGGCGAAGGCGTCGCTGTCGAGTACGCCCGTGCGCTGGCGACCGCCGAACGCACCCAGCCCTCCATATTCGACCATTTGGATACCGGCCGCCTGCCCGCCACCCCGGAGGGCTTCGACGCGGATGCGGAACTCGACCACGCCGTAGGCCTGGCCGCAGCCAGTGAGGTGGCGATCGTCGTCGTCGGCCAGAACCAGAACATGATCGGCGAGAAGTCCTCCGCCTCCACCCTCGACCTGCCCGGCCGCCAGGCCGAGCTGCTGCGGCGCGTCATCGCCACCGGCACCCCCACCGTGGTGCTGGTGATGAGCGGTCGTCCTCTGGACCTGTGCCCGGCCGACGGCGCCGCCGCCATCCTCCAGGTCTGGTACCCGGGTACCCGGGGAGGGGAGGCCGTAGCCGCCGCTCTCTTCGGGGACGTCTCCCCGGCGGGACGCCTGCCCTTCACCTGGCCCCGGCACGTGGGGCAGCTGCCGACTTATTACGCACACCGCACCACCTTCGCCCCCGAGGGCGCAGATACCCGTTACTGGAATGATGCCTCAACCGCACCCCGTTACGTCTTCGGGCACGGCCTTAGCTATGCGGCCTTCGCCTACGGGCCGGTGCGCGTGCCCGAGTGCATGGTGGTGGGTGAGACCGTGACGGTGAGCGTGGACGTCACCAACACCTCCCGCATCGACGCCGATGAGGTGGTCCAGCTGTACATTCACCAGCGCTACGGTACGGCCACCCGTCCGGTGCGCGAACTCAAGGGATTCCGGCGCGTGCATGTGCCCGCGGGGGAGACGGTGACGGTGAAGTTCCCTCTCGGACCGGATCAGTTGCGCTACTGGTCCACGGCGACGTGCGAATGGGTGCAAAGTGAGACCACCCTTGATGTCGCCGTCGGGGGCAGCTCCGCGGTGCCGTTCAGCGATCGAATAAAGGTAACCGCCCGATGATCAGTAACCCCGCACCACTCGTTGGTCCCGTCCTGACCGACCTGGACGATGCCGCCTGGCTCGCCACACCCACGCCGACCCCTGTGGCCGGAAACCGACCCGCCTATGAACTGCGCACCCACCTGACCGTCTCCGCCGCCGAGGCCGCCGGGCCGGCCCGACTCACGGCCACCGCCCACGGCATCTACGAGGCGTTCATCAACGGCGCGCGTGTCGGCGACGTCGAACTCGCCCCCGGGGCCACCAGCTACCGCAAGACCCTGTACGTGCAGACCTGGGATGTCGCCGGAATGCTGTGCGAGGGGGAGAACGAGTTGCGGCTGGTGGTCTCCGACGGCTGGTTCCGGGGCCGCTGCGGCCCCAGTCGAGTTCCGGACAACTATGGCGAGGTCACCGCCGTAATCGCCGCTCTCACGGTCGGCGGCTCGCCGCTGGCCGGGGATGAAGCCGGGACCCCGGCCCCGCGCCGGGTGGTCACCGGGCCCGGCTGGGAGGTCGCCGTCGGCGCCATTACGGCCGCGGATCTCATGGACGGACAGACCACCGATCTGCCCCGAATCGGGCGGGAGAAGTGGGAGCCCGCCGCCATCGCCGACACCCCGCTGACCCGCGACCGCACGCGACTGGCAGCATCACCCGCCCCGCCCGTACGGCGGGGGGAGCCGCTGCCCGCGCGGCACATCTCCCGTCTGCCCTCGGGACGACAGATCGTCGACTTCGGGCGAATGCTTAGCGGCTGGGCGCGTCTGAGCGATCTAGGCCCCTGTGGCACGCGCCTGAAACTCACTCACTTCGAGGTGCTCGACGCCAACGGTGACATGACGACGAGGCACCTACGGTACGCTCCGCCCTTCCGAAAGGAGCCCTACCCGTTGGGTCAGGTGGACACGATTATTTCGCGGGGAGTCGCCGAGGACGTCGTCGAGCCCCGGCACACCACTCATGGCTTCCGCTACGTCGCCATCGACGGCGCCGATTGGCCCTTGGATCCGGGCAGGATAACCGCGATCGAGGTCCGTAGCGACCTGATGCAGCGCGGTGGCTTCACCTGCTCCAACCGGGACATCAATCGACTGCACGCCAACACGGTGCGGGCCTGGCGGTCCAACTCCTGTGACCTGCCCACCGACTGTCCGCAGCGGGAGCGCTGGGGCTACACCGGCGACTTTCAGGTCTTCGCCCGCACCGCCGCCTTCCTCGACGACGTCGGCGGTTTTGCCCGCAAGTGGCTGCGCTCCCTCGCTGACGAGCAGCGGGAGGACGGCACCATCCCCAACGCCGCACCGGACACGGGAACCGATGACTCCAGCCCGCTGCCGGATCTGTCCGGTGCCGCCGGCTGGGGTGATGCGGCCACCATTGTTCCCTGGGAGATGTACCGTGCCTACGGCGATGTCGAGGCACTCGCCGAGGCCTATCCGATGATGCGGCGGTGGGTGGAGCGCGTCGAGCGGGTGGCCGCCTCCGACCGTCATCCCACACGGGCCAAGAAGCACGCCGAGTGGCGCGAGCACGACCGCTACCTGTGGGACACCGGTTTCCAATGGGGGGAGTGGACTGAGCCGGGTGTCCAATGGGATCCCCGAGGAGACTTCGGCATTGTGGCCACCGCCTACTTCGCCCGCTCGGCGCGCATACTCGCCGATACCGCCGGGATCCTCGGCAAGCGGGACGACGCCGTGCGATTCGGCGAGTTGTCGGATCGGGTGGCGGCCGCCTGGCGCGCCGAGTTCGTCGATGCGACCCCGAAGTCGGCTCAGTCGGGTATGCGGCTGACCCAGCCGACCCAGGCGAATTACGTGCGTGCTCTCGCCTTCGACCTGGTTGAGCCCGCACAGCGGGAGGACGCCGCCGCGCGCTTGGCCGAATTGATCCGCAAGAACGGCTGCCGACTGTCGACCGGTTTCCTGTCCACCGGCCTGCTCCTGCCCACGCTGGCCGACGCCGGCTACCTGGACCTGGCCTACCAGGTGCTGCTTCAGCCCAAGGAGCCGGGCTGGTTGGTCATGGTCGAGCGCGGTGCCACCTCCATCTGGGAGGAGTGGGATGGCATTGACGCCGAAGGGCGGCCGCACAACTCCCAGAACCACTACGCCAAGGGCGCGGTCAGTACCTTCCTGCACGAGTACGTGGCTGGCATTCGTCCTGCCGCGCCCGGTTACACGGCGGTGGAGATCGCGCCCAGTCCCGGAGGTGGCCTGTCCAACTGCCAGGCGATCCTTAAGACGGCCGCCGGTCTGATTGACATTGCCTGGACGATCACCGACGGCGTCTTCCGGATGCGGGGAGAGACACCGCAGGGAACGCCGACCACGCTGCGTCTTCCCGACGGGGGTGTGGTGGAGACCGTCGGCGGGAGGTTCTCGGAGTCCTGCCCGCTTCCCGAAGCGACTGACATTTCAAAGTAATGCAGCCCGCCCGGTCCGGCCCGAACCGTTTCGACCGACCTCGGCGGTTATATCGACCGACCTCGGTGAGGGGGAGCGGCGGGGTGGGTCGCCAGGTCGACGGCGGTGACGACGACGGCGCTGGGGTGGGCGGCGTCGTGCAGCACCCGCATGGTCACCGGGGCCCCGCCCGCCGGGTCGGCCACGCTGTAGCGCGGCCAGTTGGAGCCGGCCAGGTCCAGGCGCAGGCGGTGTCCGGCCGGCAGGTGTACGCCGGTGGCCCACATATCCACCTTCGCCTTGACGGGCTCACCCGGCGTGAGCGGGTCGTGCCGGGCCGTTCCGGCGCGGCCGCTCAGCCGCAGCACGCCGTCGGTCAGCAGGGTGGAGGTGCCGTCCGGGCTCACCTCGGTCAGGGCCGCGTGCAGGTGGGCGTCGACGGCGTCCGCCGCCACCCAGGCGTGCAGCCGCACCGGGCCGAGCAGCGTCACCGGCTCGGTCAGTGGGGCACTGGTGAACACCGCGACGTCCCCGCGCGCCTCAACATCGCGCTGGTCGTGCGGGCCGGCGTTCTCCGGCGGCCCCATGAGCATTTGGCCGCCCGCGGTGGGCACCGGATCCGCGGGGTCATGCACCCAGGCGGTGAAGCCCGACGCAGTCTCCTGGGCGGAGCATTCCCGCGGCGAGACCGCATCGGCCACAGTGCTCGTGACACCGTCGGACTGTGCGGCGGGTTCAATCCGCCCGTCGCCCGGGGCGTGCAGCATCCCGCCCGTGCCCAGGTGCCAGGCCTGCTCGACGGCGTCGGGGGCGGGCCAGGCGGGCAGGTCGATCCACCGGTCGGCGCCCATGACGTACACGCGCACCGGGTCGCGGGGCAGCCGAGCCGCCGCCTGCTCATCCCCGAGGGCCGCCTTCCAGAAGTCCAGGCTCAGTTCCCCCAGGCCGACGTCGTCGGTGCCGCCGCCGGAGAAGTCACGCCCGGCCAGGTGCCCGTCGAAGGTCAGATGGGTCCAGGGGCCGACCACCAGACGCACGTTCCCCGGCCGGCTCCGCGCCGCAGCACCGGCGGCCATGGCCGTGAAATTGCGCAGGGTGCCGCCCTGGAATAGGTCGTACCAGCCGGACACGTGCAGCGTCGGCACGTCCAAGTCGGCCAGGGCGTCAACCGGGTAGGCGAGCCGCTCCCAGTAGGCGTCGTGCAGCGGATGGTTCACCCAGTCCACCATGTGTCCGCCGGCCCGGTGCGCGGCCGCCAGGTCCCGGGCCGCCTGCGCTACGCCGACCCGCTTCAGATACGGAGTGAAGTCCTCCACCGGCTCGGGCAGTGTCTCCTGCGGGGCGTCCGCGCGCCCGTCGCGCCACAGCCCGGTGCGCACCTGCTGGCGCGCCCACTCATACGACGGCCCCTCCAGCAGCACGCCGCCGCGCATGGCCAGGTCGTCGTCATAGGTGGAGGGAGACACCCAGGCGGTCATAGCGGCCAGGTGCTCGGTGCCGGCCAGGGCGGCGGTGAACTGGGTGGTGGTCAGGTAGGAGTTGCCGAAGGTGAGCACCCGGCCGTCGCACCAGGGCAGGGCGGCCAGCGCCGCGCGCGTGGCGGTGCCGTCCGCGGCCTCGTCGAAGTAGAAGCGGAAGTCACCGTCGGAGATGTCCGTGCCGCGGCAGGCCTGGGCGACCACCGCGAAGCCCTCGGCGATGGCCCGGTCCAGGCTCACAGCCGCCTGCATGCCCAGCACGCCCGCCATGAGGCCGGGCGTGGCCGGGTCGACGCCGGACACCTCGGCCACCATGGGCCGCCAGGCCCCGAAGTAGGGGCAGCGGGTCAGCAGCACCGGGTGGGTGCCGTCGTCGGCGGGGCGTACGACGTCGGCACGCAGCACGGTCCCGTCCGGCATGGGGAGCTCCAGCACCTCATGGATGGCGTGGGAGGCGGGGCCGTCTGCCGCAGGCAGCTTCAGGGCGGCGCGCACGGAGGCGGGGATGTTGCCGGCCGGTTCGGGCGCCGGGTCGCCCGGCGACGGCGATGGCCGTACCGGGGTCCGGTCCGGCTGCGCGGCGGCTTGACTGTTGTCGGACATGATGCGGGTTCCTATTGCGCGGATTCGGCGTCGGCCAGCATGGCCAGCTCCAGGGGATAAACGACCTCGTCGACGGCGCCGGCGGGGGCGGCCGGGCCGCCGTAGCGGCGTCCGGTGCCGGCCCGTGCCCAGGGCGGCCAGCCCGGTGCGCCGTCGCGGATGAAGCGCACCCAGTCGGCGTGCATGACATCGGCCAGTGACTGCGGGCGTGGTGAACCCTGGACGCCGTCGGCGTGCGGGTGGGCCAGACAGTCGAAGACGAAGGGCACCTCCATGCAGTGGTTGGACAGGCCGCCCGCCGGCGCGGGCAGGGCCGAGCACCAGGAGAAGTCGTACACCCAGGTGCGGTCGGCCGCGACCGGGTCGGCGCCGCGCCGCCGCACCCACTGAAGTACCGGCAGGCGGAACAGGCCGTTGGAGACCACCTGGCCCACCAGCAGCTCCTCGTCGCCGGCCAGTTCCGGGTAGGTGGCGGTCAGCTGCGTGATCCGCTCCGGGCGCATGCCGGCCTCGGCCAGCAGCTCCGCGGCGCCGCGCCCGGCCATCTCCCCGCTCAGGGCCCGGCCAATGGGGGTGAGTTCGTGGCGCACTCCGCCGCACAGGACCGGCACATCCGCTGCCGCGGTCGCCGCGTCCAGGGTGGCGGCGGGGATGATGTCCCCGTCTACCACCGGCATGAAGGTGCGGGAGATGGCCCGGGGCGGGCGGATGAAGCGCGACAGGTCGGCGGAGACGTCGAACAGCGGGAACTCCCGGCCGAGCTGCTCCGAGACGTCCAGCACCCGTTCCTCCGACACGGAGCGCCAGCCCGCCATCTCCGGGGCGATGCTGGCGATCTGGGCGGCCCGCTCCCCGATCACGCGGGCGTCGGCAGTGGTTGCCGCCGTCGTGCCGCCCGACTCGCAGATCACGCCGTGCAGCAGGCCGCGGGCGCGCGGGGACGCCAGCAGCACCAGGGCGCTGGCACCGCCGGCGCTCTGCCCGCCGACGGTGATCCGCTCCGGGTCCCCGCCGAAGGCGGCGATATTGTCCCGCACCCACTCCAGGGCGAGGATCTGGTCCAGCACGCCGCGGTTGACCGGGGCGTCGGAGTCGGGGATCCAGCCGAAGCCGTCGAAGCCCAGCCGGTAGGAGATGGACACGGTGACCACGCCGTCGCGGTTGAAGGCGGCCCCGTCGTAGAAGGGGCTGGCCGGGCTGCCCGCGTAGAAGCCGCCGCCGTGAATCCACACGAGCACCGGCAGGCGGGCGTCCGCGTCCCCGGGTGCGGAGGTGAAGACGCTCACCGCGAGGACGTCGTCCCCGGGGATGGACGGCTCGGGGATGGCGGTGGTCTCCCCGAAGGGACGCCGCTGCGGGGTGGGACCGGGGCGGGAGGCGTCCCGCACGCCCTCCCAGCGTCCGCGGCGCACCGGCGCCAGGAAGCGGCGTGGGCCGGTCGGCGGCTCGGCGAAGGGAATCCCGTAGAAGACGGCGGAGCGGCTGAAGCGGGCGGGGGAGCCGGTGGCCGAGATGATCCGCCGCCAGACCCCGCGCACCGCCCCGCAGGGGGCCGTGACCACCGGGCCAGGGCCGGGCTCGGGGACGGCCACCGGCGTGGAAGCGGGGTGGGCGACGGGACTGGGCGCGTCGGGAGTCGGCTGGTCGGCGGGCATGTCACTTGACCTTCTTGACCGGGTAGATGGCAAGTGCCGCCAGCAGCAGCATGACCATGGCGAAGACGTAGATCATGCGGTACCCGGCGGCGCCGGCGATGCGGGCTACCAGCTGGCCGGCGATCACGGGGGCCAGCATCTGCCCGATGTTCGTGGCCGCGTTGGCCACACCCAGGTCGCGGCCCGCGGCCTCCGGGTCCGGCAGGACATCGATGAACAGGGCCTGGTCCACGGTCATGAAGGCGCCGAAGGCGAAGCCGGACAGGGCCGACATGATCAGCAGGCTCGCAACCGTGGGCCAGACGGCGGGCAGCGCATACAGTGCCATGAGCGCGAAGGAGGAGTAGATGACAAAGGGCTTGCGGCGCCCCAGCTTGTCCGACAGCCGTCCGGAGACGAGCATCATGATGATCATGCCGGGCATGGCCACCAGGCTCAGGATGGGGACCATGGCATTTGCCTCTGCCTGGGTCAGGGCCGGGCGCACATAGGACTGGAGGACGTACAGGTTGAAGGTGGTGGAGGAGGTGTAGCCGAGGAACATGAGCAGCCGGGCGAACCACACCCAGCGGTAGTCGCGGTCGCGCAGGGCGATGGTGAAGCCGATGATGAAGGTCTTGACGTCAAAGCGCGGCAGTTCCAGGTCCTTGGAGGAGCGGTCCTTGGCCAGCAGTACGAAGCAGGCGGCGCCGAAGGCCACCAGAATCGCGAAGATGTAGTAGGCGTCCAGGCCCATCGCGTTGAAGGCGTTGCCAGCGACCAGTGAACCCGCCAGGCCGCCGATCATGGTGCCGATTCCGGAGAAGGCGGAGACCGTCGCCAGACGGTTCTCCGGAGTACGGTCGGCGATGGTGGTGACCAGCGGCGCCTGCATGAAGTTCAGGGCCACCTGGGCCACCACCCAGAATATGGTGATCAGTAGGATGGTGCTGGAGTAGCGCAGTCCGATCATGAGCAGGGCGCCCACGAACCCGCCGGCGCAGATCCAGAAGGAGCGCCGTCCCCAGCGCGAGCGCCACCGGTCGGAGATGACCCCGACGATCGGCTGGGCGAACATGGTGAAGAGGGAGCCGACGGCGCTGACCACGGACATGGCACTCGCGCGGGCGCCGTCGTAATGGTTGTAGATGTCCGTCAGCTCGGCGGCGTCCGCCCCGGTGTAGGTGCCGGAGGCGAGCTGCTGGAGCACCTCTGAGGTGACGTGCGGATAGTCGCCGAAGAACGCCTGGAACTCCACCATCTGCACCTGGTTGGGCAGCAGAATGCCGGGAATGGCGGAGTAGCACGAGAACAGGAACATGCCCGCGATCGTGTAGGCGAACAGGTACTGGTAGAACGGGCGCCCGCCCAGGTACTTCATGGAGGTGCCGGGGCGGGTGGGCTCCTGGATATTTGGGTCCTTGCCCACCTGCGGGACCGTGGATGGTTGGGACATGGGAACTCCTTTGTTCTCGTGTGGATGTTTGCTCAGGCCACCAGGTGGTGGCGGCCGTGAGACAGCTCGAGGGGCGGCTCCCCCTCGCGTCCCGGCAGGGTCACCCGCGCCCGCGCCCCGACCGGGACGACGACGTCGAGTTCCAGGCGGCCCTCGCCGGCGGCGGCCGCCTGCGCGGACACCTCACGGCCGGCCTCGTCCACCAGCCGCCAGGCCACTGCGGCCCAGCCGTAGGGGGTGCGGTGCACGGCCTCTGCGCGGGTCAGGCCCCCGCCCGGCGTCGGGGCCACCTCGATCACCCGGTAGCCGGGCTCGGCGGGTGCCAGGCCCGCGACGCTGCGCTCCAGCCAGGCCGCCACCGCTCCCAGGGCGTAGTGGTTGAAGCTGGTCATGTCGCCGGGGTTGATGGTCCCGTCCGGCAGCATGGAGTCCCAACGCTCCCAGGTGGTGGTGGCCCCCATGGTGACCGTGTACAGCCAGCTCGGGCACGTCGTCGTCAGCAGCAGCCGGTAGGCGGCGTCGACGTGACCGGTCGCCGTCAACGCCCCGGTGAGTACGGGCGTGCCCGCGAAGCCGGTGGACACGTGCCCGCCGGAGGCCTCCACCAGCTCGGCCAGCCGGTCCCCGGCAACCTGGCGGTGCTCCTCCGAACCGGTCAGGTCGAAGGTGATCGCCAGGGCGTAGGCGGTCTGCGTGTCGGAGGTCATGTGCCCGGCGCCGTCGGTGAAGCGGGCGCGGAAGCCCTCCCCGATCGCGTCCGCCAGGGCGGTGTAGTGAGCGGCGTCGTCGTTCTTGCCGAGGACGACCGCCCAGCGGGCGACGATCCGGGCCGACTGGGCGAAGAAGGCGGTGGCCACCAGGTAGGGGTCGGTCATCGCCTGCATGGGGTTGTCCGGCGGGGCGGAGGGGTCCAACCAGTCGCCCAGCTGCATGCCGGAGTCCCACACGTGATCGTCCGCGGATAGGGAGTCCACCAGGTCCACCCAGGCCTTGGCGGAGTCGTACTGCTGGGCCAGCAGGCCGCGGTCGCCGGTGGCCCGGAACAGCTCCCACGGCACCACGGTGGCGGCGTCGCCCCACACGGCTGCCGGCCGCGGCGGGGTCCAGAGTCCGCCCGGAATCACGGGCACGTACCAGGTGACGGTGCCGTGCGCGGCCTGCTCGATCGCCAGGTCCGCCAGCCATGAGGACAGCAGCCCGGTGCAGCCGTAGTGGAAGGCCGCGGTGGGGGCGAAGGCCTGGATGTCGCCGGTCCAGCCCAGGCGCTCGTCGCGCTGCGGGCAGTCGGTGGGCAGGGCGACGAAGTTGTCCCGCATGGACCACCGCGAGTTCTCGTGCAGGCGGTTCACGCGCGCGTCCGAGCAGTCGAAGGCGCCCAGCCGCTCCATGGAGGTGTGCACGACGACGGCGGTGATCGCCCCGGCCTCAATGTCCCGCTTGGCGGCCGCCGCCCCACCCGGCCAGCCGGCCACGTCCGCGTAGCGGAAACCGTGGATGGTGAAGGCGGGCTCCCACTCCTCCACGCCGTCGCCGGCCAGCGTGAAGCGGTCGGTGGCGGCGGCACCGCGCAGCGGGCGCGTACCCAGTCGGCCGTCCTCCAGCACCTCGGCGTGCCGCAGGGTGATGGTGGTGCCCGCCGGGCCGGTCACGCGGATGCGCAGGCGGCCGGACAGGTTCTGCCCGAAGTCGATCAGCACGCGCTCCGGGGCGGTCTCGATCTCCGCCTCCCCGATCGACATCGCCTGCCGCTCCTGCACCGTGACCGCTACCGGAAGCAGCGTCTCCTGCGCGCGCACAGGGGCATCCAGCGGCATGATCAGCTGCTCGGCGTCCGAGGCGCCCACGGCCACCGGCGACCATTCGGCGTCGTCGAACCCGGGGGCCGACCAGCCCGGAGTGGTCAGACGAGCGTCCACCGTCTCGCCCTCGTACAGGCCGGTGAACAGGATCTCGCCGGCGCCCGCCCGCCAGTCCGGGCCGGTGGCGACCGTGGTGCGGGTGCCGTCTGCGTGGGTGAGCTCGAGCTGGATGATGGCGGCGACATCGTCGCCATACAGGTTGCGGTAGCCGCCGTCGAAGCCGATGTGTCCGCGGTACCAGCCGTCGGCCAGCTGAGCGCCGAGCGCGTGGCGGCCGACGCCGTCGCCGGCGGGGGAGGAGTCCAGCAGTTGAGCGGTGACGTCGTAGGCGCGGGCCACCAGGCGCTGCCCGTATACGGTCCAGCCGGGCACCAGCTCGTCGGTGCCGACGCGGCCGCCGTCGAGCTCGGCGCGGATCAGGCCGTGGGCACTGACATAGGCGCGGGCGGCCACCACCGGGCGGTCGACCGTGAACTCGTGGCGCACGCGCGGCGGGCGGCGGTCGCTCTCGGGGTTCTCCGGCCAGGCGGGGCCGACGGGCAGCGCCTCCCAGTCGGCGGCATCCAGCAGGCCAGCCTCGTAGACAACCGGCTCGGACCATTCGGTGGTGGCGGGCACCGCGGTCGAGGGTGCGGTGGCGGAGGCGGCTACGGCGACGCTGCCGGTCACGCGTACGCGCACCGCCACGCGCTCGCGGGAGGTGAGCGGTGCGGCGGGCCAGTCGGTCAGGACGCCGTCGGCGGTGGCCAGGGGAAGAGTTTCAGGGGCGGCGATCGGGACGCCGGCCGGGTCGGTGCGGGTGAGTTCGACCTCGGCGTCGGTGGGGGTCCAGCCGGCGGGGGCGGTGGGGATCTCCCAGGACAGGCGCGGTGTGGGGGAGGCGCCGCCCAGGATGTCGCCGGGGAGGTATTGATCGAACTTGAGGTGAGTGGGGGCGGCCAGTTCGCCGACGGGGTCGGGCAGGGCGGCAGCGGTGATGGCGGGCTCGGGGACGGCGGGCCGGGCAGACGGGAGGACGCCGTCGGGCTTGGAGACTGAGACCTCGGGGAGTGGACCCGGTGCCGCGGGAGACGGGGGCTGGGACGCGGTGGCGGGCTGCTGCGGTGCGTGAGGTGCTGGTGTTGTCTGCGTTGACACGGTGTGGCTCCGTCTGCGGTGACGAGGGGCGGGCGTTGAAACGACTCAAAGGTTAATTGCGGGGAGGGTCCGAGTCAATGGGCGGCAATAGGGGGTGATGGGCGGCAATGGGGGTCGCCCCGCGGGCCTCCTGGTTGGCGACAGGCCGGCAAGCGGTGTCCGAAGCGCGCGTCGAAGGCGATCCGGCAGACCCGAGGACGACCTTGGGCGGGTGAGCACGTCCCCTTCGCGGCTCGAGAACGCTGTCGCAAGCCTCAGAACGACCCTGCCTGGACGTTCGAGCACGTCGTCTTCATCCCGGGCGCGACCCTGAACGGGCGAACACGTCCTTTTCGTCCCGAGATCGACCTTCACCCGTGCGGGTGTTCGCCGTGGTTGAAACTCGAGCCGCACTACTCCCACAGGCCGGGAACGCGGCGGGCATGCAGCGTCACGCTTGGCGGCATGTGCTCCATTACTCTCGACGTCAGTCGGGCCTCGTCATTGAGGTCTGCGTACGTCACCCGCATGAACGATCAGCCCATGGCGCCGATGGCGTCCTGACGGAGCTTCTCCTCCCAGACGTCGTTGTTGACGCCGTATTTGCTGCGGCCGTCGAACTCGATCGCCAGCCGCAGATTCGGCCAGGCGAGATCGAGGAAGCGCTGGCCGCGGCCTGCATCCAGTGTGACTTCGTGCTGCAGCTCCGGTGACGGCAACCCGAGCGCCACGACCAGCCGCCGCGTCAGGCTTTCACCGGGTGACTCCGAGAAGGGGCTCGCCATGGCGACGACGGCGCGGGCGCGCACCGCTCCCCGCCGTGGTCCTTCGGCCTCAACCGCCGCCAGCAATCGGGGGCGAATACGCTCCCACCGAGCCCTCGCCTGCTCCGGGTCGAAGCGGTCGGGGCAGCACAGCGCCCGCATGGCTGAATCGACGATGGTGATCGACTCGCGCGCAGGCAGGTCGAAGGCGCAGTCGACCGCCGTTCTCAGCAGGGTCGTGACCGGTAGCCCGTTGACCACCTCCACATCTTCGGGCTGCAGGCGGGAGCGACGGCGTCTCAGACTGACGGCACGACCCGGCCCGGAAGGGTGTGGAAGGCTCGCATCCGCGAAGTCGATGGGAGCCAACGGTTGTCGGGCACGCTTGGGATTCGTAGGTACCGCGATGCGAATATCGGTTTCGCCGCGGCGCAGCCACAGGCCGTGTACGAGTGCCGCAGCCTCATGGGTGAGTACGACCGCGGATCTGGCTGAGTGAATCGCGGCGACGCAGCGGGCCAGGCCGACCTCGCGCTGCTGCGCCCACACCGCCTGCCCGGGAGTCGGTAGCAGGCTGACGCCGGGGGCGATCTGCACGCGGGCGTCCACGGTCCGAGCTCTGCTGGGGCGCCCGGCGTAGGCGAACTCAATCGTGGGTAGCGGAGGCGGTGTGGGTGCGCTGCGACTGGATTGGCGGGTGTTCTTGCACGCAATAGTCGTTGGGGTGAACCCACCCGATACTGAGTTTTCGTTGGTATTATGCGGAATTGTCGGTTGGCTTGGAGTTGGGTGGTGTG
>NZ_QMIN01000057.1:2034-22066 GCF_003287795.1 Actinomyces sp. Z5 | reverse complement strand
CGCCTCGTTGCACACTGGAGGCGGCTCATGGCTGCTGGCGGTCTCAGTAGAACCGCGGAATCGTGCGGATTGTGAGATCGGACTCTGAGGAGAAGTGTGCAATGCGGCGGGCTACGGCGCGAGCGCGCACTGTTCCTCGTCACGGCCATCACTGCATAACCAGGTCTACGCCACATCGAGAGACTTGACTCGAGGAGATCGCAGCTTGTCCACGGGCGGCCGGTCGGTCCTGTGGCGAAGAATCGATGCGGGCGGCAGATAGTAAGCAGGTGGCGTCGGAGATGAATCGGGACCGCTAGCGATGGTGCTCCCATCACTTGCGGTTGACGCATGCCCTAGGTGTTGACAGCATCGCACGGACGGTCTACCTTCCGTATGTAGAACGGTCTACGAACAACTGAAGGGGCGCTGGCGCCTCCTCCGGGTCGACCGTTCACGGTTCGCGCCGTCGATGACGGTGTGCGTGTCTAGGGCCACCCGGCGGGGTGATTGCATGAAGGAAGACCAATGACAGAGAAGCCAATGCCGCCCTCTCAACTACGACCGACATCGTCGCGACGGCGTCGCCCGCTCTGGGGCGGCTGGCGTAGAGGGATACGCCGCATGATTACGCCACCGGGGCGTCTGCTGTGGCTGGGGGCATTCCTGTGTTGCGCATTGTCGTTGATGGCCGGCGGTATGCCGGTCGCCCGCGCCGCCGCGGCGCCTCTGGGGAGTGGTGAGTCGTGTGCTACTTCGACTACGGGTGCGGTTATTGTCACTGCCGAGTGCCTCGACGCTACCTACGCCGATGCCGTCATCGAATCGGAGGAGGATGTTACCTCGCCGACAACGTTGCACATTGTGCGGGGCTACTTCGAGGGGGCGTCATCGCGGTTCGCCGTTTACCTGCCTCCCGCTGGGCAGTGGCAGGGCCGCTTCTTCCAATACACCTACCCGCTCACCGATGAGAACGCCGCGGATGAGACGATCCTGTTCGGTGTTAACTCCGGCGGATACACCGTCCAAGCCTCCGGCTCAAGCGGCTACAGGCACGCGGCGGCGGCCGCCAAAGTGTCCCGTGAGATCGCCGCCTCCTACTACGGCGACGATGGGCGCCATATCTACGGCTACCTGTATGGGCCCTCTGGTGGTTCCTTCCAGACCGTCGGTGCCGTCGAAAACACCACCGGCGTCTGGGACGGCTTTGTCCCCACGGTAATGGGCACGCCCGTGTCCATCCCCAATAACTTCTTCATCCGCGCGATGGGACGATTGGTTCTCGGTGACGTGCGCCAGCAGATTTCCGGCGCCGTACTCAACGGCTCCGATCCGTACGCCGGTCTGAACGATGCGCAGACCCTGATGCTGGAGGAGATGACTGCCCTGGGCGTCCAGCTCGAGGGCTGGGAGGACCCCGACTACCTTCTTGGCTACAGCTTCGATGACGGTCTGCTCGGTTATGTCGCAATGGTGAAGAGGATGGACCCGACCTACGCCGACGATTTCTGGAATGAGTCCGGCTACCTCGGCACCGAAGACTCCCCGTTGGGTGAAGTCGTCAGAGCGGCACTGGTGGATACGACTCTTTCCGTCACTGCTGTGGAGCGCGACGGCGCCGGGTCCCCGGCCGCGCTCATGACGGAGGGTTTTCCCGCTGGTGCCTTGGATGAAGGCCTCGACATGCAGGTACTGGATAACGATGGCGCCCCCGTGGGAGAGCTTGTCGGCACGCTCGACGCTACAACCGGACGCATTCACCTGGATGAGGGGAGCGATGCGGCGGCGTTGGCGGCGCTGGCGGAAGGTACACAGATCGCTGCCGACAACCGCTGGTCGATAGCGGTGCGCTCTTATTACCGCCACCAACTTCCGCCCCAGGAGGAGGGCTTCACGGTATATTACCGCTTTTACGACGACGCCGGTGAGCCGCTCTATCCGCAGCGGCAGTCGCGCATTGCAGGCATGATGGCGAGTTCGATCTCGGGTGGTGCCACCTACTCGGGCCTGTTCCAGGGGAAAGTCATTCTGGTGTCGAACTTGCAGGACGTCGACGCCTACACCTGGCACGCTCCCTGGTATGTCGAGCGCGTGCGTTCGGCCCAGGGCGATGCGGGGGTGGACGAGCGGTTGCGGATCTACGTAAACGAGAACGCCGATCACCTCGAAGGCCCGGTAACCGGCGAGAAGTCGACCCGGATCGTTTCCTACGATCCCATGGTGCAACGAGCCCTGCGCGACTTGGCGGCCTGGGTTGAGGACGGTGTGGAACCACCGGTGTCCACGGCCTACAGGATTGAGGATGGTCAGGTCGTCCTGCCGTCCACAGCGGCGGAGCGGGCGGGTGTGCAGCCCGTGGTGACTCTTGCTGCCGACACCACCACTGCTGAAGTCGGGCAACCGGTCCGATTCGAGGTGAGTGCCGATATGCCGGCGTCCGCAGGAGAGGTGGTCCGTATCGACTGGGAGTTCACCGGAACCGGTGATTACGTCGAGGCTATGCAGACGTCCGAGGAAAACGTACGTGCGAGTGTCGAGCACGTATTTGCTGAGCCGGGTGCCTACTGGGTCACCGTGCGGGCGACGTCGGCTGCCCCAGAAAACTCCGATTCTTTCGCCCAGGTGCAGAACCTCGCCCGGGTCCGCGTGGTTGTGCGGGAAACCGGGGGCCAGTCGGACCCGACTCCGATGTCGACACCCTCGGCCACCGATGCGGCGCCTACGCCGCTCGCGACCCGCCCCGCAGTGCAGTCGGCCTCCACCATCGCGCCGAGTACCGCAGTGACTGCGAGCACGACAGTGCCCGGCGCCGCGGTGTCGGCGACCCCGACGCCATCTGCGGCGAGTGGCTCGGCGAAGACATTGGCCCGGACCGGTGTATCGGCAGTAGCGCTGATGGCAGGTGCTGTATCCGTTCTCGCGCTCGGCGCGCTATTGGTGGCTCGACGACGCGCCTGATTGCGTCCGGTCCGGAGGCGTGCCGAGGTCGTTCGCACGCCTCCGGGCCGTGCTGTGGGTGTCGCAGGTCGGGGCTGCCGCGCGCGAGAACAGGATGGCCCCGGCGAGGCGTCACCGGCGGGCAGGGGGAGGCGCGGTTGTGCTACGAGTCACCAACGTGGGCTCGATGATGCGCCGGGTCGGCTCAGCGCGCCCGTTGATCCGTTCCAACAGTAGGTCGATCGCTGCTTTGCCGGTCTGCTCCCCCGATTGGTCGATGGTGGTCAATGAGACGCGCCGCAAGGCCGTGGTGTGGACATTGTCGTAGCCACTCACGCTCATGTCCCCGGGGACGGTCAGGCCTTGTTCTTCGATATAATCAAGTACTCCGAAGGCGACGGCGTCGGTTCCGGCGAATATGGCGGTAGGGCGATGCCGTCGTGTGAGTGCACGTTCGGCGGCGTCACGTCCCCCGGCTTCCGAGTAGTAGGTCTCAATGACGTCCGGGGTGAGCCCGTGGTTTTCCATCGCTCGGACGAATCCTCGGCGCCTCATCGTTTGCGACAGTAGATAACCGTTCTCAACGCTGGAGAGTGGCATGGTGGTGTGAGCGATCCACTCATGTCCCAGCGACACCAAGTGGTCGACCATGAGCTGTGCGCCATGATGCTCGTCGGTGACGACGGTGTCGAAGAGTTCCGGTTCCCCGTGGAGCGCCACCGTGGTCAGGGGCATGGTCTTGGCCAGTCGATTGAGAGACGCCATGTCGAGCCTGGGGGAGATCAGAATGATGCCGTCGACTTGCAGATCCACAAGCGAATCGATGCGTCTGCGGTAGCCGTCAGGTGAAGTGCCGGCGATTGTCAGGATGTCCTGGTACTGGGTCTCGTTGAGTCGAGAGGCGATGGCCTCGGCCACCTCGAATTGGAAGGGTGAGGCGAAGTCGGTCAGCACCAGACCGATCGTCTGCGAGCTGCCACGCATGGTGCGAGCTCCGGTGCGTGGGCGGTAGTCCAGTTTCTCAATCGCTGCCTCTACCCGCTGCCGCATTTGGTCGGAGACACCGTAGGCGTTCCGGAGCACTTTTGAGACGGCGGCGACCGAAACCCCGGCCTCGGCCGCAACATCCTTGATGGTGGCGCGCTTGCGAGGCTTCGACTGGCCTGATGGTAAGGGAGATGCGGACACGTGGGCATTCTAGATGTAGTGCACCGTTCTACATAGCGTGAGATGGTGGCGTGGCTGTCGCGGTCGTTGCGCGAGGTGGCAGGTCTGGGGGCTTGAGTGGCCGACTCTCGTGTATGTTGCGTCGCGAGACCATCTCCTTGACAACCGTCTTCGGAGGTTCTATCGTCGTCGTAGAACGTTGCACAGTCCGGTTGTGCAAGGTTCCGGCCGACAGTCGACGCCGACTCGGCCAGGAGTTCGTATCCCATCCGTCCAAGGGAGGACATCATGCGACTCGTCACCCGTCGCTCCATGCTCACCGGCTCCGCTGCTGTAACTATCAGTGCGATACTCGCCGCCTGCACCGGAGGAGCCAACAATACCGGCGGCGGTGCGGCCTCCGGAGGCGCCAAGGACACTCTCACCCTTGGCATGACCGCCGATATCGAAGGCTGGGATCCCAACAATCAACCCGGTTATCAGGGCTGGCCGGGAGAGGCGATTTGGGGGCTGGTGTGCCGTCCGAACGAGTTCGGCGAGCTCGAGCCCAGCCTGGCTGAATCCTGGGAGATCAGCGACGACCGCAGGAGCTTCACGGCGCACCTGCGCCAGGGCACCACCTTCTCCGACGGTGCTACAGCTGACGCCGAGGCCGTCAGAGCGAACTTCGAGTTCGCCGCTACCAATGAGGCCACGCGCAGCCTGTACGAGGGCATCACCTTCGATGTTCCTGATGCCCAGACCATCACGCTCACCTGGCCCGAGCCGCAGCCCCTCATGAATGACCGAGTCTCCCGGGTCAAACTCACCTCGCCCGATTTGATCGACTCCGGCAACCTGAACGACAAGCCCGTGGGATTCGGCCCCTATCTGCTTGATGAGGCAGGAACCACCCGCGGATCCGTGTACTCCTTCACCAAGAACGAGGAGTACTGGGAAGCCGACGCCTACCCCTACGCCAAGCTCGTCTGCAAGGTGTACGCCTCCGAGACCGCCGCGCTGAACGCCCTCAAGACCGGACAGATCGACGGCACCCTGGTTAACGCCCAGTCCTACGACGAGGTGACCGGCTCCGGGTTCGAGGTCAAGGAAATGAACGGTCAGACCACCCGGCTGCTGCTCACCGACCACAAGGGCGAGATCATCCCAGCTCTGGGTGATGTCCGCGTGCGCCAGGCCATCAACATGGTCTTCGACAAGCAGGCCATGGTCGACAACCTCTACGCCGGCCACGGCGAGGTCTCCCACCAGATCTTCCGCCCCGGTTCCACTGCATACCTAGATGACCTCGCCGACCCGTACCCCTTCGACGTAGACAAGGCCAAGTCCCTCATGGCCGAGGCCGGCTACGCCGAGGGTTTCGAGCTTGAGCTACCCACCATGGATGGCCAGAACCACGACGTGCTCATGCCCTACGTCACCCAGCAGCTCGCCGAACTGAACATCACCGTCAAACAGGTGCCGCTAACCGGAGCCAACGCCATCGGCGACCTGCTCTCGGGTACTTACCCGGTGGTGCTGTGGCAGCTGGGCAATATCGGCGACTCCGCCCAGGACATCGACATCGTGGTACGCGACACCGGCTACTGGAATCTTGAGCACCAGAAGGACGAGTACGTCGACGAACAGTGGGACATCATCTGCACCGGCACCGACGAGGAGGCCGAGGCCGCGCAGAAGGCCATCAACCAGTACATCATCGACCAAGCCTGGTTCGCCCCCATGGTCAACCCCACCTCCTTCTACGCCCACACCGCCGACGTCGTCATTGACAACGTCTCCGATATTGAAGGCCTGGCCCCCAAGCTCCGCGACTTCCAGTAAATCGCCGCACAGGCTGGAAACCAGACAGGAAGTATTGATCATGCTCACCTCGGTATTGAGGAACCTGCTGCGATCGGTGGTGGTCCTCGTGGTTGTCACCTTCGTGGTCTTCTTCCTCATGTACGGCAACGGCCCGGGCATTGCACGGGCGGTCATGGGGATGCAGGCCGAAGTCACCGAAGAGAATGTGGCCGCCAAGATGGTCGAACTAGGGCTCGACCAGCCCCTCCTGGTTCAGTACGGGCACTGGGTGCAGGGCCTGTTCACCGGAGACCTCGGCCGCTCCTTCTACACCGGCCAGTCCGTGACCGAGGCTCTGGCCACGCGCGTGCCCGTCACCCTGGCCATCACCGCTGTCGCACTCGTCCTCACGGCACTGCTCAGCGTGCTGCTGGGTGTCACCGCGGCGGTCAAGGGCGGTCGGATCGACCGGATACTCCAATTCCTTTCAATCCTTGGAACCGCGGTTCCCTCATTCATCACCTCGATCGTCTTGGTATTCCTCTTTGCGATCTTCTGGCGGGTGCTGCCGGCCACCGGCTATGTATCCCCGGACGTGTCGCCGGGAGGGTGGGCCGCATCCATCACCCTGCCCGTGCTCGCCCTGCTCATCGGCGCCGTCTCCAGCGCTGCTCAGCAGTTCCGAACCGCCACCCTCGATCAACTCGGTAAGGACTATGTACGCACGCTGCGCGCCCGCGGCGTGAGCGAGCGAGCCGTCATCTTCCGCCATGTGCTGCGCAACGCCGCTGCACCGGGACTGACCGTCCTCAGCCTCACCGTCTTCTCCCTCCTGGGCGGGGCGGTATTCATCGAGCAGGTCTTCGCGCTCCCGGGTCTGGGACAGCTCGCCAACTCCTCGGCGCAGATATTCGACGTACCCATGGTCATGGGGACCGTCCTGGTTACCGCCGTCATCGTACTGATCGTCAACTTCCTGGGCGACCTTGCGATCACCCTCCTCAACCCGAAGGCGAGAACACGATGAGCACGCCAACTCCCACAACCGAAACAAACGTCTCAGATCCTGTTACAGATACCTCCGCCGACGATGGCAGACAGACCACGGATAGCAGCGTATTACTCCGACTCCTGCGCAACCCCCTCGCGGACATCTGCCTGCTAATTGTGGCAGCGGTCGTCCTCACCGCCATCTTCGCCCCGCTGCTGGCTCGGTACGGCCCGAATGTCACCGACCTCGCCGCCACCAATGCGGCCCCGGGTACGCCCGGGCACCCGCTCGGCGGCGACGGCTCGGGGCGGGATATCCTCTCCCGCCTCATCTGGGGCTCCCGGCAGACCGTCGTCTCCTGCCTGCTCATGCTCGGCGTCTCCCTTGCAGTGGGCGTGAGCAGCGGACTCGTGGCCGGCTTCTACCGCGGCCGCTTCGAAACCGTGGCCGGCTTCGTAACCGACGTGCTCATGTCGCTGCCCTCCATCATCCTGCTCATCGCCCTGTACGCGGTCACCGGCCCGAACATCCCGGTCATGATGGCCGTCTTCGGCCTACTGACCGCGCCGACCTACTACCGCCTGGTGCGCTCCGTGGTCGTGTCGGTGCGAAATGAGCTCTACGTCGACGCCGCCCGCGTCGTCGGGCTGTCCGATGCCCGCATCATCGGCCGCCACATCCTGTGGGCCGTACGCGCCCCCATCGTCATCCAGGGCGCCTTCATCCTCGCCTCCGGCATCGGCACCGAAGCCGGTATGTCATTCCTCGGGCTCGGCGACCCAGCCGGCGTCTCCTGGGGCGTCATGCTCCAGGTCTCCTTCAACGGCATCTACAACAACCCCGTTGCCGTGGTGTGGCCCGCGTTGGTCATCTCGGTGACTATCCTCGCGCTCATTCTTCTGGGCAACGCCCTGTCCGATGCACTCCAGGCCTCCGCCCGGGCGCGCGTCGTCACCCGCCGGCAACGTCGTGACGCGCTGGAGGCCACCACTGCCGCTCACCGGGACGACGCCGTCGCAGCCCCGGACGCGCAGGCCGCCGTCTCCATCCGCGGCCTCCGAGTCGGCTACACCACGGACACCGGCTTCCGGGAGGTCGTCCACGGCGTCGATCTGGACGTCCACAAGGGCGAGATCCACGGGATCGTCGGGGAATCCGGCTCCGGCAAGTCGCAGATCGCCTTCTCGGTGCTGGGCATCCTCCCCAAGGAAGCGCTCAAACTGGGCGGCACGATCATGATCGACGGCGTCGACGTGCTCGCCGACGAGGAGGCCATGCAGGCCACCCGCGGACATAAGGTCGCCTACGTGCCGCAGGAGCCCATGAGCAACCTCGACCCGTCCTTCACCATCGGCAAACAGCTGGCATACGGCATGCGCGCCGTCACCGACCTGTCGAAGGAACAGATACGGGAGCGGACCATCTCCCTACTGCACTCCGTCGGCATCGACGACGCCGAACGCGTCATGGGCCTGTATCCGCACGAGATCTCCGGTGGCATGGCCCAGCGGGTACTCATCTGTGGTGCACTCGCATGCGAGCCGGATGTCATCGTCGCCGACGAGCCGACCACCGCCCTGGACGTCACCGTGCAGGCCGAGGTCCTGGATCTGCTGCGCGAGCTCGCCCGCGAGCGCGGCCTCGCCCTCATTTTCGTCACCCACAACCTCGGCGTCGTCGCCGACCTGTGCGACACCGTCTCGGTCATGAAGGACGGGGAGATCATCGAGACTCAGGACGTCGAATCCCTGTTCGCCCACCCCCGCGAGGAGTACACGCGCGACCTGCTGTCCTCCTCCCTCAGCGTCGAGCTCATGGAGGTCGAGTCATGACCAGCACGAAGGCCCAAGCCAAGTCCACCGGCACTCCACTCCTGGAAGTCGATGAACTCGTCGTCACCTTCCCGGGTGCCAAGCGGGGTGCGGGCACCACCGTCATTCACGGTGTCAGCCTCGACCTGCACGCAGGCGAGACCCTTTCCGTGGTCGGTGAATCCGGTTCCGGCAAAACCACGATCGGCCGCGCCATTCTGGGCCTGGCCCCCGTCTCAGGCGGGGAAATCCGCTTCCGCGGCAGACGCATCTCCAATGTCTCCCGCAGTGAGCGCCGCGCCATCGCCAGAGACATTCAGGTCGTCTTCCAGGACCCGTACACCTCGCTGAACCCCGCCATGCGAATCGGCGACATTCTCACCGAACCCCTGCAGGCCGCCGGCATTGAGAACTCCCGGAAACGAGTCCTGGAGCTGCTCGACGCCGTCAACATGCCTGCGGACACCGCGGGGCGTTACCCCCGCGAGTTCTCCGGCGGCCAGCGCCAACGCATCGCCATCGCGCGGGCGCTCGCGTTGGACCCCGCCGTGATCATTTGTGACGAGCCCACCTCCGCCCTGGACGTCACCACCCAGGCCCGCGTGCTCACGCTGTTCGAGGACATCCAGCAGGCCACCGGCGTCGCCTACCTGTTCATCAGCCACGACCTCGGCGTGGTCAACCGCGTAAGCGACCGCATCGCCGTCCTGTACCAGGGACGGATAGTCGAACTCGGCGACGCGCACCAGGTGGCCACGGCACCGGCGCACGAGTACACGCGCCGGCTGCAGATGGCGGCGCCCGTCGCCGACCCGGTCAAACAGCGGTCCCGCCGCCGGGCGCGCCTCGCCCTGGCACACACCGCATGACCCCGGCGTCCTACCCGGTGGTCGTTCCTCCTCGCGTCCACCGGGTAGGGCGTTACCGCCAACCGTCCATTTATCCACCAAACCCTCCGGAGACTCCGCAATGTCCGCTCACACCGCCCCGTCAGTCGTCGATCTGCGCTTCGAGCATCATCGCGCCGCCGCACGACTACTGGCCGTCGAAACCGCCACGCCACGCCTGTCATGGCGGATCAGCGGTGCTCCCGACGGGTGGCGTCAGGAGGGCTACGAGGTGGAGGTCACCCGCGCAGGAGGGGAGGGACACGAAACCGAAGTGGCGACGGTCAAGTCCGCGGAGCAGATCCTTGTGCCCTGGCCGACGACGCCGCTGGCCTCCCGCCAATCCGCTACCGTCCGCATCCGCGTGCGCGGGAGGACGGACCACGTCGATCGCGCCGCTTTTCCCAGCGGCGCAGAAGCCGCGCAACCCGGGGCGGGCGCGCCGCCCGCGAGCGCCGAAGACTCGGCGTGGTCGCCGTGGTCCGCCCGGGTCGAGGTCGAGGCGGCCCTCCTCGATGCCGCGGAGTGGGAGGCCGCCTTCATCGCCCCGGTCGACATCGGCGGCGTCGGCGAGCGAGCGCCCGTCGTCTCCCGGACGATCGAGGTGCCAGACGGTCTACTCACAGCCCGTCTAAGGGCCACCGCCCACGGCGTCTGTGAGCCCAGCATCAATGGCGTACGCGTGGACGACTCCGTCCTCAACCCCGGCTGGACCTCCTACACCCACAGGCTCCAAGTGGTCACCTGGGACGTCACCGAACTGCTGCAGCCCGGCACCAACCGGATCGATGTGCTCCTCGGCAACGGCTGGTGGCGCGGACACCTCGGCTACCTGGGCGACGCGGCGGTATACGGCGACCGGCTCGCCCTGGCCGCCCAGCTCGAGCTCACCGCGGCCGACGGCACCCGCACTGTCATCGTCACCGACGAGTCCTGGACCGCCGCCGAGTCCGCCGTCGTCGCCGATGACCTGTACGACGGGCAGACCACGGACCTGCGTCTGGCCGACTCCGGTGCGTCCGCCCACCGAGTTGAGATCGTGTCCGCCGCCCCGTCCGGCGCCGCTCGTGGCGCGACATCTCCAAAGCTCGTTCCCCAGGCCGCGCCCCGCATCCGTCCCACCGGCGCTCTGCCCGCCCGGCGGGTCTGGAACTCGCCGAGCGGCAAGACTCTGGTCGACTTCGGACAGAACGCCGTCGGCGTCACCCGTCTGACCGTCCGCGGGCTGGAAGCTGGCACCGAGATCACCATTCGCCATGCCGAGGTCCTCGAGGACGGAGAACTCGGCACCCGCCCCCTGCGCGGGGCGCGCGCCACCGACACCTGGATCCTGCCCGACGCCGGAGAACACGTCCTCCGGCCCACGCTCACTCTCCATGGGCTGCGCTATGCCGAGGTCTCCGGTGTTCCGGACTTGGCCGCCCAGGACATCGAACTGATAATCATCGGCTCCGACCTGGAACCGGCCGGCACCTTCGCCTGCTCCCACCCGCTCCTGAACCGGCTGCATGACAACGTCGTGTGGTCGACACGCGGAAACTTCGTCTCCATCCCCACCGACTGCCCCCAGCGCGACGAGCGGTTGGGCTGGACCGGCGACATTCAGGCCTTCGCACCCACCGCCGCCTACCTGTTCGACACCACCTCGTTCTTGCAGTCCTGGCTGACCGACCTAGCAGCCGAGCAGTACGCGGACGGAGGCGTGCGGCACTTCACCCCCACCTTCGAACCGGCCGTGAGGCAGGCTCCCGCAGCCGCCTGGGGAGACGCCGCCACCCTGGTGCCCTGGGCCGTCTACGAGGCCACGGGCGACCCTGAGGTGCTGCGTGCCCAGCTGCCCTCTATGCGCGCCTGGGTGGACCGCGTTGCCGCGCTGGCCGGGGAGGACCGCATCTGGTCTGGTGGTTTCCAGTTCGGCGACTGGCTGGATCCGACCGCCCCACCGGACCGTCCGGCTGACGCGAAGGCCGACCCCGACGTGGTCGCCACCGCCTATTTCGCCCGCTCAGCCCGCGTCGTCGCCGACACGGCAGACAGACTTAACGAGGCCGTCGTCGCAGCGCATTACCGGCGTCTGGCCGATGAAGCACGTGCCGCCTTCAACCGCGCCTTCGTCACCCCCGCCGGCCGGATCCACTCCGACGCCCAGACCGTCTACGCGCTCGCCATCTGCTGGGGCCTGCTCCCGACCGCGCAGCAGCGGGCATTCGCTGGGGAACGCCTGGCCGATCTGGTGCGCCTGTCAGGATTCCACATCGCCACCGGCTTCGTCGGCACCCCGCTGGTCATCCCGGCCCTGGTCGCCACCGGGCACGCCGACGTAGCCGGCCGTCTGCTGCTCCAGACCGAGTGCCCATCATGGCTGTACCCGGTGACTATGGGGGCCACCACTATCTGGGAGCGTTGGGACTCCATGCTTCCCAACGGGGACATCAACCCCGGGGAGATGACCAGCTTCAACCACTACGCGCTGGGCGCCGTCGCCGACTGGCTGCACCGGGGCCTGGCGGGACTGTCGCCCGCAGTACCGGGGTGGGGGCACGTTGAGATTGCGCCTGCGCCCATCGACGGCGTCACCTCCGCCGCCACCAGCCACCTGAGTCCCTACGGTCGGATCGCCGTGAGTTGGGAGGTTCACAACGGCGTCCTGGAGCTCACGGCGGACCTGCCCGTTGGCGTGACCGGCACGGTCCGCCTGCCCGACCACTCACCGGACACTGCGGCCGTGGACATCGGCCCCGGCCATCATGCCTTCGCGGCGCCGCTGCCCGCCCGCGAGCGGCCGCGCCCCCGGACCGTGCGCGAACTCATGGACGACCCCGCCGCCTGGGAGGCGCTCATCGCAGTAATGGCGGACGCCGGGGACCTCACCGTCGACTCCGCCGGTCTGGCTCGTCGCATGCGACCGCTGCTCGACCGGCCGCCGTCGACTATCGCCCCCGAGTTGACGCCTGACCCCCGTTTCGCCCCACCTGGCCTGCGGGAGCGGATCGAGACCGTGATAGGTGCTGCCATCAAGGAGCTGCGATGAGCATGAACGTTCCGAACCACCCGCCAGTGGCCGGCACGAATGATGCGGATGCGTCACCTTTCCACGTCGCAGCATTTCCGTCCATTCACCCGGAGTCCCTACCGGATGCGGGGCGTGTGTGTCGCCGCACCTGCTTCACTCCCGGACGTCCCTGGTACGACACCGAGGGCAAACGCATCCAGGCCCATGGCGGATCAATCATCGTCGTCGACGGCGTCTACTACTGGTACGGCGAGAACAAGGAGCGCACCACCCCCGACGGTTCCACCTGGCACTGGGGTGTGCGCGCCTACCGCTCCACCGATCTGTACAACTGGGAGGACTGTGGGCTGATCATCCCGCCGGAGCCGGACGATCCCTCCTCCCCGCTCCACCCGGCCGCGAAGCTGGACCGTCCACACATCGTCTTCAATGCGGAGACGGGATTGTTCGTATGCTGGGTCAAGGTCATGAGCCGACACGGGCAGCGCTCCAGCGTGCTGGTTGCGGACAATCTGCTCGGCCCCTACCGGATGGCACACCGAGACTTCAAGCCGTTGGGCATGAACGCCGGCGACTTCGACCTGGTCGTGGACCCCACCGACGCCAAGGGCTACTACTACTACGAACGGGTCCACTCCGAACTGATCTGCGCCGACCTCACCACCGACTATACCGACGTCACCGGCTACTACTCCACCCACTTCCCCCGGCTGCAACCTCCCTACGTGCGTGAGGCCCCCGCATACTTCGAGCGGGGAGGGCACCACTATTTGATCACCTCTGGGACCACCGGCTACCTGCCCAACCCATCCATGGTCGCAACCGCTCCCAGCTACCACGGGCCGTGGAGTGAGCAGGGCGATCCACACGCCGGTGATATCACCGGAACCTCTTACCGTTCGCAGATCTCGTCGGTCTTCCGGCATCCGGGCAAACAGGACCTGTACATCGCGTTGGCCGACCGTTGGCTGCCCGCCTGGAACGGTGACGCCCGCCTGGTGCAGCAGGGCTTCGCCGAGCGGTTCAGGCCCATGGGCGGGCAGCGCGCCGACGCCGAGACAATCCTGGACCCCGCGCCCAGCCCCGCCGTCGAGGCCTCTCTCTATGAACTGAATGGCGCCGACACCGCCGTGGCCGACTATGTCTGGCTCCCGATTCGCTTTGACGACGACCGCGTCCGGATCGACTGGCACGACGAGTGGCGCGTCGAGGACTTCGACTGACCGCCGACTGCGGCCGCAACAGATTGCCTGCAAATGCACGACCCGATAAGGAGACCCCGAATGCACAGCGCACCCTGGTTGGACACCAGCCTCAGTCCGGCGCAACGCGCCGACCGTCTACTCGCAGACATGCCCACGGCCGAGAAGCTCAGTCAGCTGCAATGCGTGTTCCCCCGCAGCTGCGACGCCGACACGGACATCCAGGCCGTTGTCGCGGGGACGCCGCTCGGAGTCGGTCACGTCACCACCCTGGAAATGCGACGAGTCACCGATCTTGCCGAGGTGGCGGCGTTCCAGCGCCGTCTCCAGGCCGAGATCATTGCCCGTCAGCCCCACGGCATCCCCGCGGCCTTCCACATGGAGGCCGTTTGCGGCGCGTATCTGCCCGGTGCCGTCTCCCTCCCCAACGGAATCGGTCGCGGCGCCTCCTTCGACCCGGAGCTGGAGAAGGAACTCGGACGGATCGTCGGCGCTCAGGAACGGGCTGTCGGCATCACTTATTCCCTTGCCCCAGTACTCGACATCGCCCGAGACCCCCGCATGGGACGTTTCGGCGAGGCCTACGGCGAGGACCCCACGTTGGCCGGTGCCCTGGGTGCCGCCTTCACCCGTGGCCTCCAGGCCGACGACGGCACCGGCCGGCGCACCGAGGCGGTTGCCAAGCACTTCGTCGGCTTCCACGGCTCAGAGGGGGGTATCCATGGTGCTCACGCACCCGTGACCGCCCGCCTCCTGCGCGAGGTCTACGCCAAGCCCTTCCAGGCTGCTATTAATGCCGGGCTCGGGGGCGTCATGCCCTGCTACAACTCGATCAATGGCGAAGTCGCATCCGGCTCCCGCAGCCTGCTCACCGGCCTGCTCCGCGAGGAGATGGGATTCACGGGTGTGGTCGTCTCCGACTACGGCGCCATCGGCAACATGCACGCATTCCAGAAGGTCGCCGCGACCTTCGCCGACGCGGGGCAACGCGCCCTTACCGCCGGCATGGATGCCGAATGGCATGAAATCCAGGGGTTCAACGATGAGCTTGCCGCCCGCTTCGACTCCGGCCGGGCGGACATGGCCGCGCTGGATCGTGCAGTGCGCCGAGTGTTGGAGGCCAAGTTCCGCATGGGACTGTTCGAGGATCCCTACGCCCGCGAGGGGGCCGGACTGACGGTCCCCTTCACCGGAGTCGCTCGCGAGCGGGCCCGTGAGACCGCCCTGCGCAGCGCCCGCGAGTCCATCGTGCTGCTGCGCAACGACGGTATCCTGCCGTTCCCCGCGACGGGCGACCGCGCCCCCGGACGCGTGCTCGTCGTCGGCCCCCAGGCCGTGAATGCCCGCTTCCACTTCGCCGGTTACACGCACGAGTCCATGGCCGAGGGCGTGCTGGCCGCGCGTGCCTCCATGGCCGGCACCATCGATGCCGACGCCGAGACAACCACCGGATACGACACGATTCCCGGAACGCCCGTCCAGTCCGACGAACGGGAGGAATTCGACGCCATCCTGGACGCCTTCCACCCCGATGCCCGCTGTATCCTCGATGAGTTGCGTGAGCGCCTGGCCAACAGCGAGATCGATTGGGTACGTGGATACGAAGTCGCGGGAGACTCCGACGCCGGGTATGAGGAAGCGCTTACGGCGGCAACGGATACAGACCTCGTCATTCTCATGCTCGGCGGCAAGAACGGGACGGGTTCCATTGCCACAATGGGTGAGGGAATCGATTCGACGGAGGTGGGTCTGCCCGCCTCGCAGGAGGGGCTGCTGCGACGGATCGAAGCGCTCGGCGTTCCCGCCATCGGCATTCACATGGATGGTCGGCCCGTCTCCTCCGATGCCGCCGATGGGCTCAGCGCCCTACTTGAGGTGTGGAACCCGGCCGAGGTCGGGGGACAAGCCATCGTTGACGTCCTGACCGGCGCCGTCGACGCTACCGGGCGCCTGCCCGTGTCCGTCGCCCGCAGCGCCGGACAAGTGCCGGTCTACTACAACCACCCCAACGGTTCCCAGTGGCATCAGGGCGAGTCGGTGGGTTTTCCCGAGTACGTCGACATGCCTCACACTCCGCGTTATGCGTTCGGATACGGCCTGTCCTACACGTCTTTCGCATACTCCGAACTTGAGTTGGACGCTGAGTCCATCGCGCCCGACGGCACTGTGTCGGCACGCGTCACGGTGACCAATACCGGGGAACGGACCGGCACCGAGATAGTCCAGCTCTACGCCACCGACCGCTACGCCACGACGACTCGTCCCGTTCAGGAACTAATCGGCTTCCAGCGCATCGAACTTGCGGCCGGTGAGTCTGCCATCGTCGTTTTCGAGGTGGCTCCGAGCCTGCTGGCCCTGCTGGACGGGGACATGCACTGGATGGTCGAGGCCGGAGATGTGGATCTGCGGGTGGGCTCCTCCAGCGATAATGTGCGTGCAGAGGCATCCTTCCGAGTCACCGGGTCCGACGCCGTCGTTGGGCGCCACCGCACTCTGCGCGCACCCGCTCGCATCGAGCAGCCGTGACGGATGCGGCTGTCATCCTCATTCACATCGTCGGAGGCGATTGCTATGAACCACTTCAGCCCGCAATCCACCCTGGGGGCGGTCCTCAGCGTGCCGCAGGCACGCGCTCTCCTTCAACACGGCATCCCGTGGCTTACCGACCTCCAGGTCGCCGTCGAACACCCCGAGTTTCCCATCGGCGGGCTGCTGGGGATCACGCTCGGCTGGGACAACCCCGCGCGTGCCGAGCTCCTCGCCGAGCTCGCCGAACTCGAGGATCCCACTTTGCTGCCCGTGCGCCGCGCGGCCCGCCCGCTCGCCGCGCCAACGCTAGAACAGCAGGCGCGAGCACGATTGAGCGCCCCGGTGTCGGCCCGCTGCTACGAGCCCGTGGAGGTAACCGTTACCATTCCCGGCGCGGGAGCCCTACTGCGTGACGTCGAGATCGCTGGAAGTGTCACCCTCACCGCCACACTCGTTGACGTCGACGCGGCCGATGTGGAGTCCGCCGGCCCGGGCGCCGATACCGGAGATACGACCGGAGACAGCCGTATACGGACGTCCGTGAGAGTCTTCTATCGCCGCGGCGACGAGCTGGCCGCCCGCTTCCTGCCCGAGGTGTCCGGCCACTGGCGCTTGCGTGTCGACGGGATCGCTGCGGTCGCTCCGCTCGAGGCGGAAGTCGATGTCCACCCGGCGGGCATAGGTGAGCACGGGCCTGTGCGCGTCGTCGCCGGGCACTTCGCCCATGCCGATGGCCTGCCTTTCACGCCCCTGGGCACCACCGCCTACGCCTGGATTCATCAGGGTGCCGACATGCGCCGCCGCACCTTGGAGACGCTGGCGTCCAGCGGCTTCAACAAGCTCCGCATGTGCATCTTCCCTAAGCATTACGACTACAACCACGCCGATCCGGAATCCGTCCCCTTTCGCTCGGCCGGCCCGGGAGAGCGCGAGTGGGACTGGGACGCGTTCGATGCAGACTTCTTCGACAGGCTTGAGCAGTGCGTGCGGGAGCTGGGGCACCTCGGGATCATCGCCGATCTCATCCTCTTTCACCCCTACGACCGTTGGGGCTTCGCGGAGATGACTCCGGACGTCGACGACGCCTACCTGAGGCACGTGGTCCGGCGTCTGGCCGCCTTCCCCAACGTGTGGTGGTCCATGGCCAACGAGTACGAGCTGCTGACAACTAAGCGCCTCTCGGATTGGGACCGTCTGGGGCGGATTGTGGTGGAGGAGGACCCGGTGGGGCACCCCATCGGCGTACACAACATCTTCGAGCCCTTCGACGCCTCCGCCGACTGGGTCAGTCACGTGTCCTTCCAGGGCGGAGGCTACGAGATGGGACGGAAGGTGGACGAACTGCGAAACCGCTTCGGCAAGCCGGTCGTCATCGACGAATACGGTTATGAGGGCAACCTGGAGCACGAGTGGGGAAACCTCACCGCTGAGGAGGAGCTGCGTCGTTTCTGGGAGGGCATTATTCGCGGCGCCGGCATGACCCACGGTGAGACCTACTTCCATGAGGAGGGGATCTGGTGGGCCCACGGCGGTGTCCTGCGGGGTGAGAGCTGGAAACGCATTGCCTTCCTGCGCCGGCTCATCCAGGAGGCCCCGCGTGGGCGGCTGCTGCCTGCGCCTCCCGGCCTGGGTATGAAGACTGCGGTCGATGGGGATGACTACATGTTGACCTACTTCGGCGGTGCTCAGCCCTACCGGAGCGCCGTGACGGTTCCCCAGGGCCGCACCGCGGCGATCGATGTGATCGACACCTGGAACATGACAATCGAACAAGTCGCCACCGGCGCGAGCGGAAGCGTGGAGGTGGCACTGCCCAGCCGCCCCTGGATGGCCGTGCGCGTGCGCTGCGACTGATCCAGCGGTCATTCGGAGTCGCCGTGGACGTTGATGCTCTGATGATTCACCTTGCCCACCGGAAGACCGCGGACGCATAATGGTGGGGAGCCACCCGGATGCAACCCGGATGACTCCCCGAGGCAGATAGTTCAGTTGAACCACCTGCCGAGGGCGTCGGCAAGGACACCGACGGCCCGGACTAGACGAGCGACAGCACTGATCAGTTCGCTCGTCTGCCGGGCCGTTTCCTTGTCCCTGCGGACCTTGCGACGCTTGTCCTTCGACTTGGCCACAGCCCCCACCTCCTTCCTGGCTCCTACCTTCCCGGCAAGGACATGAAGCGTTCCGGGAGGAGGTGCCGAAGAAGGCATCTCAAGCGTATATGACCGGTGTGGTAGTAATCGGAGGGTTATCGGCTATGACCGCAACGTTCATAGCGCGACGAGTTGGGCCGCCATCACTTATCTGGACGTCCCGGCGTGTATCAGGGGCTGCACGGGCTGTCTCTTTTTTCTTCAGTTACGCCACTTCGCTGTTGGGTACGCTGGTTAGCGGTTTGCTGAAGGCTCCGGAGGCATACAACCGACGGCGAACCCGCGTAGTAGACGTCCGATCAGCGCAGTAGACGCACTGGGGCCTTAGGCCCTGGATGGCTCGCGGCAATCGAACTCGGGCTCGGTTAGGAGGAACCGGTGATGAAGTACACGACCAAGAGCGGCAGGACGCTCACAGACGATGACATTGAGGCACTCGCGCGGGCGGCCGAACGCGGCGACTTTCCGGGCGAGCCGGGCGCCTTCGTCGTGGGCCCGCCCGGGCGCCCGCGGCTGTCTGAGGAGGAACTCGTAACGGTCGCCTTCAAGGTGCCGCGTTCCCGACGCGATGCGCTGGACCGCAGGGCGCAGGCGCGTGGGGAGACCCGAAGCCAACTGCTGCGCGAGATCCTCGAACGCGAACTCGCGTCCTGAATGGCGACGCTCCAATCCGCATCTTCCCTCCAGCGAGCAAACGGTCGAGGCGCTCCTTCCGGCCGCCTCCCGTGCACCTAAAGCGGTCGGTAGGCGAAGCGCTCCACCGTCGCGGTGCCGCTGATGGCGCGCACGCCCACGACCCGGCCGGTGAAGCCGCCGGCCACCTCGGTGGACAGGTAGCGGCCGTCGAACCGGCCCAGCTCTACGTCTCGCCCGTCCAGGCTCGCCCCGAGTGCGACCTACACGGGCCGAGTACGACCTGGTACGCCCGAAAACGTCCCGCACGCGCCGAGTACGACCTCGTGTACCCCAATCCCTACCGAATGATGAGGGGTTCGGGCTTACGAGGACGTTCTCGGCCGATGGGCGATGGTCGAATACGTCCTCACCGACCCCACAACCCCCTTCTTGCGCCCACCCCGTCCATGGTCACCGACAACGTCCCCTTACACCCGAGGACGACCCCCACCCACCGAATACGACCTTCCATGCCCGAACACGACCCCTGGCAACTCCGCGGCAGTCAGGCAGCCCGCCCCACAGCCACCTGCCGCAGTCGCGAGGCCAACCGAGGAGCGGCAAACAGTAGTGATGGCGCCGTTACGGATCATCCCGGAGCCGTGTACCACATACCGCGGCCTGTTAGTGCCAGGCGTACCTGATCACGCCCCACCCTTGACTGGCCCCGACCTTTACCTGCCACTTCAACGAAAAACCCCGATCCAACACACATCCACGCCGACAACACTTTCCTTGTCCCTGCGGACCCTGGGCTGATAATCCAGAACTGCAGGGTGTTCGCCGAGGAACCCCGAGCTCAGGTGGCGGGGTTGCACGCAACGACTGTTGGCATGACCCGGACTGACCCGTAGTATTTGTTGGTATTACGCGAAAAACGTGGTTGAGTTTGAAATGGATGATGAT
>NZ_QMIN01000057.1:0-1770 GCF_003287795.1 Actinomyces sp. Z5 | reverse complement strand
CGCCTCGTTGCACACTGGAGGCGGCTCATGGCTGCTGGCGGTCTCAGTAGAACCGCGGAATCGTGCGGATTGTGGGATTGGGCTCCGAGGAGAAGTGTGCAACCGGTCAATCGGGCTCATTCTGCCCGAGCCTGATGTGTCTACAGCGGCTGGTAGTCGAAGCGCTCAACGGTCGCGGTGCCGCGGATGGCGCGCACGCCCACGACCCGGCCGGTGAAGCCGCCGGCCACCTCGGTGGACAGGTAGCGGCCGTCCAACCGCCCCAACTCGACGTCCCGTCCGGCCATACTCACGCCCAGCACCAGCTCGTCGGGCACGCGCTGCCCGAAGAACCCCGACTCCGGTAGCTGCGCGCTCACCCACAGTCGCAGCGTCCGTCCCTGCGCCGCCTCCAAGTCCTCTGCCGCCAATTCGCCGAGAACCTGCTCGAACGGCGCCGAGGTCGCCACGCCCACAACGCGGCTCCCGTCCCAGCGCGCGGCGGCCCGGTGATCGGGGTCCAAATACACGCAGAGCTCGACGACGGCGCCCGGCTCCACGGTCAACTCCGCCTCGGCCCGCCAGCCGACGTCGCGGCACCGGGTCGCCAGCAGCGGACGCGGCGCGGCGTCGTCGTCGGGTGCAGTGATCGCCAGCGCCCCGGCCGCGTTGCGCGTCAGCGCGGTACGGGCGAGCCCGCCGGGGGAGACCCACCGGTCGGGCAGGTCCCAGGGGGCGTCGCCGTCCGCGACCGGGCCGGGCCGCCCGCGCAACTCATCCGTGAAGGCCTGCGTCGAGGCGGCGTCGCGCGCGGCGATCGCCTCCGCATAGCGGTCCTCGACGACGACCGGCCAGTCCCCCTCCCAGTCGACGCCGACCAGGAAGGTCTCCCGGCCATTGACGTGGTAGCCGGGGAAGGGCTCCAACTGGCGGATGCCCAGGTGCACCATGGCGAAGCGGCCCCCGTCCCAGCCGGCGTCGTCGAGCGGGACGAGGTCGGCGTGCCCGGTGGCCTGCACCGGATGGTCGGTGGAGCGGTGGGTGAGGATCGGGTTGCCGGGGTGCTGCTCCCACGGGCCGGTCAGCTCGCGGGCGCGCGCCATGGTCACGCAGTGGCCGACGCCGGTGCCGCCCTCGGCCAGCAGCAGGTACCACCAGCCTCGGCGCCGGTACAGGTGCGGCCCTTCGGCGTCGCGCATGCCCGTGCCCTGCCAGAGATCCACCACTTCGCCCAGACGCTCGCCGGTGTCCGGGTCGATCGGCACCGAGCGCAGCGTGGAGACCGCGGTGCCGGTCTCGAAGGACACCCCGCGCCAGCTCAGGTGGCAGATGCCCTCCTCGTCCCAGCACAGGTCCGGGTCGATGCCCGGGGTGTCAGGCACTTCCACCGGGTCGGACCAGCCGGCGGCCGGGTCGGTGGTGCGCACGATGCGCTGGCCCAGCGGGTCCTGACCCATATTGGTGACGATCACATAGAAGGTGCCGTCGTGGTGGCGGATGGTGGGGGCGAAGGTGCCCTGGGAGCCGGCGTCGCCGCCGGGCAGCGGCAGGGCGGTCGGACGCGTGTAGGCGTGGCCGACCTGCTCCCAGTGCACCAGGTCGGTGGAGCGGTGCACCGGCACGCCGGGCAGGTACTCGAAGCTGGAGTTGACCAGCCAGAACGTGTCCTCCACGCGGCAGATGGACGGGTCCGGGTAGTAACCCGGCAGGATCGGGTGAGTGGAGCGGATGGACATAGCGCTTTCTTTCTGGGGGCGGGGCGGTGGTCCGGGATCGCGGGAGGGCTCCCGG
>NZ_QMIN01000056.1:58832-69363 GCF_003287795.1 Actinomyces sp. Z5 | reverse complement strand
TGGGAGTATCCGACCCGTTGGCGGCCCGGGCCGCCGAGTTGCACGCACAGGCACTCCAGGCCGACGCCCTGGCCGCCCGCTACCGGGCCGAGCGGGACGAGCTCATCGACCGGCTCCGCGAGGCCGAGCCGAAGCGCTGGTCCTACACCGCCCTCGCCCAGGCACTCGGCTGCAGCCGGGAACTGATCGCCCAGATCGTGCGTCGGCGGCGCTGAGTAGGACCTGCGGAGCGAACGTCTAGCAATTCGTGTCGTGAGGAACCGGTAGCCTGCTCGAGTCGGCTCCACCCCGCCCTGTGGAGCCGCCCTCCGGGGAGTGCTGGGCATACGCTCAAACGCCCGGTAGCTCAGGGCAACCTCAACCATCTCCGCACCGAAATCCATGAAGCTCAGTAATCACGACCTGGCACTGCACGGCATGCTCAGCGTTCTCCCGACTTACCTGGAGCGCTACCTGCGCAACACGCTGGGGAATCGTTGCACACCTGAAATGCTGCGTGCTCTGCTCGCCGGGTCGGGCCCGGTTCCGGAGCTCCCCGACCTGGCGGACCTGTCCATCCAGATCCGCATCCTTACCGCGCGTGGCTCCAACGGCCGCTACCTCATGCCGCTGCCACCGGGCGCGGGCAGCAAGCTGCACGAGGTGCGCCGCTTCCGCAATCAAGCGGTACACGGGGCTCGTTTCGACGCCGACAAGACCCTCGCGGCCCTGGTAGCCGTGAGTGAGCTGCTGCGGCTCATTAGAGCTGAGTCGGGGCGTGAGCAGATACGCGAGCTCATAGGCAGCATCGACGACGGCCGGGGCGCACGCCGCGGCCCGCTCGACGCCGTCGACATCAAGGTCGAGTGCGCGCCCGTGATCGGCTACGCGCACGCGGTCGCAGGCCTGGAGGCGGAGGTATCCGTTGCCCTGAGCCTTCCCGACTCTGCGGCAGTCGTCCCGGGCCCCGTCGAGGCGACCGTGACCATTATTGAGGACGGCGGCGGCCACGAGCTGGTCGAGCCGTGGCGGTTCACCTGGGACGCGGGCGCGCAGCGCGAACTGCACACCAGTAGGGCCTTGAAACTGAACCGGGACAACCTGGCGCAGGTCGATCAGCCGGGTCCTGCTCACGTGCGCGTGGAGCTGCGCACTCGGGAGGGCGCGAAGCTGGTCCGGCGGATTGATGCCCTGTCCGCATTGCCCCCGCGCCAGTGGCAGCAGGCCGGAGGCGACTGCTGGGCCGGCCCGGCGCTGGCGACCTTCGTCCAGCCCGATCAGCCTGCGGTTCAGGCGCTGGCAGCGCAGGCGCGCTTGCGCGCCGGCCTGAGTACAGCCGCCTCCGCACCTGACGACGTTGCCGACGCGGCCTGCGCCCTACTGCGCAGTCGCGGCCTGGCGGCGGATGGGGATGGTTCTCGGGGGCGGGATCCGCTTACGGTCCGCACCGCGGGCGAGGTCATGGATGCGCGTTCCGGCAGCGCGCTCGACGTCGCAGTCCTGCTGGCCGGCATCCTGGAACGGCTCGGGGGCCACCCGGTGCTGGCGCTGACGCCCGCCTCGGTGCTGCTCGGCTACGCCAGGAATGACGCGGCGAGCACGCATGGCTCCCCGGAGGCCTTCGCCGCAGGGGTGCGGCAGGGCGGCATCGGGCTGATAGACCCGGTTGCCGCGCTGCGCTCGCCCGCAGGGGTACTACACGCGCCGGGTGGCGCGGCCCAGCAGATCGTGGAGGCCGCCCTCGCAGAACTGACCCTGGTGGTTCCGGTCGCTGCCGCACGCTCCGGCGGGGCGTTGCCGCAGCCCGCGCTTGAACGCGACGAGGACGACGTCGTCGTGGAGCTGTCCCCGTCCGCCACCTGGGCGGAACAGGATGCTGCGGGCCTGCCCGCTCCGACGCCCGAGCCGGGCACCGACCGGGCGGCGGGTGCGGCACCGGCGCGCGTGGAGGAGTGGAAACGGGCCCTGCTAGACCTGTCCCTGCGCAACCCGCTGATCGACCGCACCGCGCGCTCAGCGATCGAGCTCAGGGTGCCGCCGGAACTCGTCGGCGACTTCGAGGACATCGTCAACAAGCGCGACAACCTGGCCCTCAGAGCCGCAGCGGGCTTCGGCGGCAGGCCCGCCCGGGGCGTCGCGCAGGCGGCGGATGACGCCACGGAGTTGCTGAAGGCGCACACCGTGGGTGCGGTTCTTGGAAGCAAGGAGTACGTGCGGCGCCTGCAGAACCTGGCCGCATCCGCTCGCACCACTCTGGAGGAGACCGGGGCGAACAACCTGTACCTCGCGATCGGTACGCTCGGCTGGTACACCGACGGCCAGCGTGTGCGCTCTCCCCTGATCCTGGTTCCCGTGAAGCTGGAACGGGAGGGTGACACGTTCATTGTGTCGCTGGATGAGGCCGGCGTGTCCACCCCCAACTATTCCCTGCTCGCGCGCTTCCAGGCGGATACGGGCATCGAGCTGACGGCGCTGCGCGAGCCCGAATACGACGACCACGGCGTCAATGTTGAGGCCACATTGGACAAGCTGCGTCAGCAGCTGCGTGCCGCAGGTCGCCGCGACCGCGTCGAGTCCACCGTCCACCTCGGGCTGTTCCGCTTCTCCACCTACCGCATGTGGCGGGACCTCGCGGAGGACTGGCCGACCATAACCACCAACCCGCTGGTGGCGCGCCTGCTGGGCGGCACGCCCGGCGCCGGCACTGCGGATCAGGCGGTCGGAGCCCCGACGGATCTCGATGAAGTGGTGGAGAACCTGCCCCTGGTGGCGGACTCCGCCCAGGCGCGAGTGATCGCCGACGCCGTTTCCGGGTGCAGCCTGGTGGTCGAGGGGCCTCCCGGCACGGGGAAGTCCCAGACGGTCGCCAACCTCATCTTCCGCTCCCTGGCGCTGGGGCGCACCGTCATGTTCGTGGCGGAGAAGCAGTCCGCGCTCGACGTCGTCGCCCGGCGCCTGGGCGAGGAGACCGGCATCGGGGACCTGCTGCTCAACCTGCACGATAACGGCATGCGACCCGCCCAGGTCCGTGAGGCGCTACGCAGGGCGCTGGAGCTGCAGGCGCCCGCTCACGACGCCGCAGCGATGGCGGGACTGCGCCGGCAGCTGGCGGACTCGCGCGGCGAGCTGGAGGTGTATCGCGAGCACCTGCACGCGCCGGGACAGGAGGGCAAGTCCTACTATGCGGCTCGCCAGGAACTGGTGGAGGCCATGGGTGCGGACGCGTCCGCGGCGGCGCATGCGCAGGAACTCTTCAACGCCTGCGCGGCCCGTAGCGGGCTGGACGGATTCGACGCGGACCAGCACGAGGCGCGGCTGGACGAGTACCGGCGGTTGCAGGCGAGCCTGCGCGGACGGCTGGCGCCGGAGCTGCTCGATGTGGTCCTGAGGCGTCGTGACCGTGTGCTGCGCGAGTCCGGGGACCGCGCCGAGGCGCTGCGCCGCGAGCTCGAGCGCCGGAAGGGCACTTTGAATGTCCGTGCTCTGGTCGACTCCTACTGGGACCTGATCACTGCGATCACCCCCTGCATCCTGGTGTCCCCGGACTCGGTGGCCCGTTTCTTCCCGGCGAACAGGCGTTACGTGGATATGGTGGTCTTCGACGAGGCCTCCCAGATCACCGTCGCCGACGCCGTCGGAGCCCTGGGGCGGGGCTGCACCGCAGTGGTGGTGGGGGACCCCAAGCAGATGCCGCCCACGCCCTCGCCGGGCACGGCGGCCGCGTCTGGTCGTAGCGCCTCCGGGGAGGACGGCGCGGACTCGATCCTCGATCGCTGCCTGGCACTAGGCCTCCCAACCCGCCGCCTGACCTGGCACTACCGCAGCCGGGTCGAGTCACTCATCGCCTTCTCCAACCGGCACTACTACGACGGAAGACTGTTGTCCTTCCCGAGCCCGCTGATGATGGCTGCAGCTCCGGACGATGGGCCGGACGGCTACGGCATCTCGTTGCGGCGCGTCAACGGCACCTACTACCGCGCAGAAACGGCCAAGCATCGCGGTATCAGGCCCAACACCAATCCGGTGGAGGCTCGGCAGATCGTAGACGAGGTCGGCAGGCGCTTTGAGGCATCGCCGCAGGCCACGCCGTCGCTGGGAATCATCACCTTCAACAACCACCAGTGCGAGTTGATCGAGGCCGAGCTGCGGAACAGCGGCCGGAAGCGCATCATTGACGCGCTGGATGCGCGCGATGGGCTGTTCGTGCGCAACCTGAACAATGTTCAGGGGGAGGAGCGCGACACGATCCTGGTGTCGGTGACCTTCTCAGCCAACGAGCGCGGAGACCTGCCGCTCAACTTCGGCTCCGTGAGCCACGCCGGCGGTCAGCGACGGCTGAATGTGGCGATCACTCGGGCTCGCAGGCAGGTGGTCGTATTCTCCAGCTTCGATCCTGAGGATCTGCACGCCGAGCGCTCCACCCACCAGGGGGTGAAGGACCTGCGCGAGTACCTGGGGCGGGCCCGCAGCGGTATCGCGCCGCACGGTCGGCCGCGCTCGGTCGCCTCCGTGGACCTGCACCGAGATCAGATCGCCGAGCGCTTGCGGGAGGCGGGCGTCGAGGTGATGTCCGGCGTCGGGCACTCGGACTTCGAGATCGACCTGGTGGTCACCGGGGCCGGGGGAACGCGTGTAGCGGTGCTGCTGGACGGGCCCGGCTGGAACCGGCGGGCGAGTGCCACGGACCGTGACCTGCTGCCGGTCGATGTGCTGCATTCCATGGGGTGGGAGCGGATTGAGCGCGTCTGGATGCCCACATGGGTGGCTGATGCGGATGCCGTGGTCGCGCGCCTGCTCGCCGCCTCCGGAGGTGCGCTGGAGCCGGCAGGCACAAAGGCTGCAGCCTCTGCCCCGCCCGCGGCGTCTGCGGCCTCGCCGTCGACGGCGCCCTCTCGGCCACGGCCGACGGCGCCGGAGACACAGGCGACAACGGCGCCGGAGGAGGACGTGGCGTCAGCGCCCCGGCCCGAGCAGACGCAGGCCGCGGCGTCGGATGATGCGGCCGCCCCGGAGGCTGCACCACTCACCGCTACGGAGTACCGGCAGTGGCGGCCCGTGGGCGTGTATCCGCTGGAGGTGCTCGATCGCGCCCAGGACAAGGACTCGCCGGAACGCGCACAGGTGGTCGAAACGGCTCGTGCCATCTGCGATGTCGAGTCCCCACTCCCCCGGCACCGGCTGATCGTCAAGCTCTGCCGCGCCTATGGACTCACCCGGGTGGTGAAGTCCCGGGAGCAGAAGGTCGATGAGTTGCTGGGCGACGCATTCGCCTACACCGATGGCGAGGGCTTCGTGTGGCGGAGCGTGGACGCCGCCCGGTTGCCCGTGCACTACCGGCGTCATGCGCTGGATCACGTGGACTCCATCGAGGAGATCCACCCCCGTGAACTGCAGGCCCTGATGCGTGAACTCCGTGCTGGCTCAGGCGGATGGGTCTCCGCCGAGGATCTTTGCAACCAGGCGCTCAAACGGCTCAGCGTCAAGAAGCGCAGGCTCAGCGCCGGCGGAGTCAAGAAGGCTCTGACCGATGCGTTGGCGGAGGTCGAGCAGGAGGACGGCGGGTGGTAGCACGGCGGGCTGAGGGACTCGGAGGTTTGTGCTTCTGCGCGGCCCGCCACTGCGCTGAGTCGGCTCGATACGTGTCGGACCCCGCCCGTATGGTGGGGGCATGGCCCGAAAGATCACCCCCGAGGATTGGCCGGCACGAGTAGCCGACGCCGAGATCGCGGCCGTGGTCGGTGCGCCGGCCTTCGGCCGCGGACGCCACTACGCTGAGCAGGGGCGGGTAGCCAACCTCTCCGTTTCGGGCAACGGCGAGATTCTTGCCGCCGCGGTGCGCGGCGCGCAGGGGCGGATCTATCAGACCATGGTCTATGCGCGCATCTCCGGCGAACGCGTGAAGTGGTCCGGCACCTGCTCCTGCCCGGTGGGCGGAAACTGCAAGCACACGGCCGCCCTGGTGCTGACCGCCCGCCACCTGGCGCATGCGGCCTCCGCGCCGCCCGGCGACGCCGATTGGGAACGCCGCCTTGCCCAACTGCTGCACACGCGCCAGACCGCACGCCGGGCCGTCGCCATTGAGGTGGTAGATACCGGGGCCGCTCAGCACGGCGCCGGCTCCCGCCGCACCGGCCGCTTCGGATCCGGATCCGCCCGGCCGGGCCGCCTGCACCTGCGCCCGCTGATCGCCGGCAAGCGCGGCTGGGTCAAGCAGGGCATCTCCTGGCGCGGCCTCACGAACGGGGACCTGACCGGTGAGGTGGACCCGGATGTACTGGCCGCCCTGACCGAGTTGGCGGTCATGGACCCCTACGGCGACTTCTACTACAGCAACTCCGTCATCGATCTGGGCGCGCTGCCGGCCCGCGTCTGGGACGCGCTGCGGCGCGCCGTCGCCGCCGGGGTGACGCTGACGACGGCCCAGCACGGCGGCAACCCGGTACGCATCCTGTCCGGCCTGCGCGCCGGCCTCGCAGTTACCCGTCAGCCCGACGGCACCGCCCTGATCGCCCCCGCATTGGACCTCGACGCCGTCGAGGGGCTCACCCTCGGCGAGGGGCAACTCGCTGAAAACCGGCCGCTGGGCAACCCCACCCACGCCTACGCGCTCACGGGTGCCGACGGCGCCCTCAACCTCATGCCGCTGGAGCCACCCCCGGATGAGGTGCTGGGGCGGGTACTGGCGCGCAACGAGCACCTCACCATTCCCGCCGCGGACGTGGACCGCTTCGAGCGTGACCACCTGGGGAGGCTCGCCACGGCCGTGCCCATCGTCGACCTCGATCCCACCCTGACCGTGCCGGACCTGGGCGCACCCGTCGCCGTGCTCCGCGTGAGCATGGACGGCTCCAAGCACCGCGCCGAGATCTCCTGGTCCATTCGCTACGAGACGGCGTCCGGCGCCAGTCGCGGCGAGGTCGCCGTCGGCAGCCTGGCGGAACTCATCATCGGGTCCGCGCCTCCGGACTGGGACCGCTCCACCGGCGCTGTACAGACGGGTTACGACGGCGCGGCCGCGGTGAGCGGCACGGGCTCTGGAAGCCAATCCCGGCAGGCCCCCTCGGCGCGCGACGCCCAGGCCGAGGACCGTCTGGCCCGCCGCATCATCGACGCCTGTACGCCGCTGGCCCCCACCCACGGCCCACTGTGGCAGCCGGGCCGCTTCACCGGCATGGACACCGCTCGCCTCATCACCCGGGCCGTGCCCGCGCTGGAGGCGATCGACGGCGTCGTCGTCGAGGTGGACGGGCAGGTGCCCGACTACCGGGAGGCCGAGGACGCCCCGCTGATCACCACCGACGTCGAGGACGACGACGACCGGCCGGACTGGTTCTCCCTGCGGGTGCGCGTAAAGGTCGGTGACGAGGACGCGCCCATCGAACGGCTGATGACGGCGGTCGCCGCCGGCGCGGACGAGGTACTGCTCGACTCCGGCAAGTGGATCAACCTCGCCAACCGTCCCGAGATCGTGCGCCTGGCCCGGCTCATGGAGGAGGGACGTGACCTGCGTGATCCGCGCTCCCGCAGCGCCGGCGACCTGTCGGTCACGCCCTTCCAGGCGGGCCTGTACGCCGAACTGGAGCAGTTGGGCGTTATCGGGGAGGCGACTCGGCGCTGGCGCGAAGGCGTCGAACGGCTCCTGGCGGTGACGGCCACGGTCGACGGCGCCGAGGGGGACGGCGCAGTGGGCGACGCTGAAGGGCAGCACGCCGTCGACATCGTGGATGCGCCGGCGCCCGCGGGACTGCAAGCCGAGCTGCGGCCCTACCAGCTGGAGGGCTACCGCTGGCTCGCCCTGCTGCAGTCCACCGGGCTCGGCGGCATCCTCGCCGACGACATGGGGCTGGGCAAGACCCTCCAGGTGCTCGCCGTGGTTCAGCGCATGGTGGAGCGGCGGGCCGCAGACGGCCCCGCGGCCGGCCCGGCCGCCGGCGGTGCCCGGGCGGAGCCGCACGGGACCGAGCCTGCCGCGCCACCCGCGGCGGCCCCGGTGCTGGTGGTCGCGCCCACGAGCGTCGTCGGCGCCTGGGCGGAACAGGCCGCCCGCTTCTGTCCCGAGTTGCGCGTGCGCACCGTCACCCGCACCCGCGGCAAGCGGGGGGAGGACCTGGAAGCAATCCGCTCCGGCGCCGACCTGGTGGTCACCAGTTACACCATCGCCCGGATCGAGGAGGAGGACTTCACCGCCGTCGACTGGGCGTGGGTAGTACTCGATGAGGCCCAGTTCGTCAAGAACCACAACGCGGTCACCTACAGGGCCGTGCGGTGCCTGCGCACGCCGTCGATGGTGGCGATCACCGGCACGCCGCTGGAGAACTCGCTGATGGACCTGTGGAGCCTGCTGTCCATCACCGCGCCCGGGCTGCTGCCCGGCCCGGACCGCTTCACCGAGCTGTATCGGCGGCCCATCGAGCACGGGGACGACGCCGCCCTGGCGGCACTGCGCGCTCGCATCCACCCCTTCATGCTGCGCCGCACCAAGGAGGACGTCGCCGCCGACCTGCCCGCCAAGAACGAGCAGATCCTGGCGGTGGAATTGCCTCCTGCACATCGGCGTGCCTACGACCGGCGGCTAGCGCGTGAACGGCAGAAGGTACTGGGGCTGCTGGAGGAGGACACCGCCCAGTCTCGATTTACCGCCTTGAAATCACTGACGATCCTGCGGCAGATGGCGCTCGACCCGGCACTGGTGGAGGGCACCGACACCGCCGCTGGGAGTTCTAAGACCGGCCGACGGCGCAAGCCCACCGCCAAGGTTGAGGTGCTGCTGGAGACGCTGCAGCCGGTGGTCGCCGAGGGACACCGGGCCCTGGTTTTCAGCCAGTTCACTCGCTACCTGAGTGGAGTGCGCGAGGCGCTCGAGACCGCCGGCATGCGCACCGCCTACCTCGACGGCACCACCACCAACCGGCAACAGGTCATCGACGCCTTCCGGGCCGGGGACGCCGATGTCTTCCTAATCTCGCTGAAGGCGGGCGGCTTCGGGCTGACGCTGACGGAGGCCGACTACGTGTTCCTGCTGGATCCGTGGTGGAACCCGCAGGCCGAGGAGCAGGCAGTGGATCGCACCCACCGCATCGGCCAGGACCGGCCTGTCATGGTCTACCGGCTGGTGTCCGCCGGGACCATCGAGGAGAAGGTCATGGACCTGAAGGAGAAGAAGGCCGAGCTCTTCGACCGCGTGGTGGAGGGCTCTGCCGACGACGCCGCGGACGGGGTAGCCCGCGAGGCTGTCGGCGGGGGAGCAGCTGGCACCCGTGCGGCGGCGAGCCGTGCCCGCCTGACCGCCCAGGAGATCCGTGACCTGCTTGATGCGAGTTGATCGAGGTCCGGCTAGGAGTTCGGCTGGTAGGCGACGACTTCGCCGGACTGATAGGTGACGAGGAGCAGGTCTTCGTACAAGCGATAGCTCGCGAAATCATCGAACGAACCGAGAGAAATCAGCTCTGATGAGCGCCCGGTGAGCATGTCCACCAGCATCAGGTAGCGCTTATCGCCATCCTGTATGTTGAAGCTTTGGACCTGGCCGTAGCCGGCGTAGGTCAGCGCCTGCACGGGGAAGGTTCCCGTGCACTCGCCACCAGATTCTGCATTGGTCAGGGCATTGGTCTCGCCGAGTTCGACGTCATTGCCGTTGATAGTGATTGAGTCGCAGTCCGAGTCTGTCTGCGAGACCGTATAGGTGGCGGGAGCCCAAGAGAGGTCGAGGTCTTCCAGCCACAGCCGGGCCTGTTCCCGAGTGAAAGGCGTTGGTGACCAAGGATACTCGGAGAAGTCGTACTGGTGGTCGGATTCGAATGATTCGCTGGGGGTGCCGTCGAGCTCGTACAGGTGATAAGTCGTGGGCTCCGTTGAAGCGTCGCCCTCGTATGTTAACCAGCCGTCATTCAGTTTATATGGGAATACGTACTTCTTGCCGTCAAGTCGGTTCATGTTCCCGGTCTTCAAATCGACCACGAAGTAGTCCTCATATTCAATTGAGCTGACGATTGAATAGTCGTCGGTGAGCGAATACCACATTTCCACTGCGGTGTCGGTAGGAAATTCTACCTCCCACAGCTTCTTGGAGGGGCTCGACCAGAACTGACAGGTGGTGTCAACGCAGGCGACCGCGCCGTTTGACATGATCGTTACGCGGGCGTCGGCGTCCCAGGGAGCGTCGCTGCGCGCTTGAGAATCAATGTCTATGAACGTGTTCTCGATGATGATTTGGCGGTCCCAGAGCGCCGGCCAGACAACGGTGTTGGTAATGTCCTGCGTGGTCTCCCACAGTTGCTCGGGGGCGTCTCCGGAGACGTCGTACACGGTGATGGTTGCGGTGCTGGATGTGCTGGCTACACGCACCAGTCGATCCTCAAGGAGGGCTGTGGACAACGTCTGGCCGTCGGAATCGGTTGGCGCTTTCAGGGCCCAGGCTTCTTCGAAGCCATCCAGCCAGGCCTGTGACCAGGGGTCGTCGGTGCCTCGGTTCCGGATGAACAGGGTGACGCCTCCAATGGTCAGCACGAGTACGACCACCAACGTGGCCACGAGCGCCACTCGCCTCCGCTTC
>NZ_QMIN01000056.1:11997-58488 GCF_003287795.1 Actinomyces sp. Z5 | reverse complement strand
GCGTCGGCGTGGCCTGTGGGGGTGTGGCGAGGTACCCGTAGGCTCCCGCCGGCTGCTGCTGGGGCGGGTACTGGGGGTAACCCTGTGCGGCCGGATTCTGGGGGTAACCCTGTGCGGCGGGGTACTGGGGAGAGCCCTGCGCGGCCGGGTACTGGGGAGAGCCCTGTGCGGCCGGGTACTGCACCGGTGGTGGGTATTGCGGTTGCTGCTGCCAGGCTCCGGGTTGGTTTTGTGGCTGTTGGAAACCGCCGGCTTGAGCCTGCGGGGAAGGCATGTTGTTCCGGTTGGGCTGGGGTTGGCCAGGCTCAGTCATGTCGCCGATAATGTCACGAATAGGCCACCTGTCGGTACTGTTTGGCGCGGTTCATATGTGGTCGGTTCGACGCTTGACCGCAGACTCAGGCCAAGATGATGACGTCGCGGCGCGGGGTTTGATGACGGGCTGTTCGTGCATGTCGGTGTGGTGGCTCGGTCCCGGCGGCAGTTGCGCGGTGGTTACGTTCGGGTGTGGGAGGCCGTGTTCGGGCCGATGAGGACGTCGTCGGCGGGGCCAGGCCGGCTCTAAGAGCTCGCTGTGCCGGGCCAGTGGGGCCGGCGTGTGGTGGGGCGGACGGTTCGCACGAACCGCCGACCTGAACATACGATCCGACGCGCCTGATCCACCGTGAGCCACCCTGCAGCCCTGCCCAACGCGCCACGCATCACGCCGCCGGGACGCCCACGCCAACCAGCAGCCCGGCGAACCGACCCGTCAGCCCACCACACCCTCAAACCAGAAGAGCCGGATTATGATGTGGTGGGCCGGTAGGCGAGGATTTCACCGGATTCGAGTTCGACAATGAGCATGTCTCCGAGAGGTGTATAACCTGCGAATTCTTCCCTCGTGCCAAGGGGAATCGGCTCCGAGCTGCGTCCAGTAACCATGTCCACCAGCACCAGGAATTGTTCGTCTCCGTCCGTCTTGTTGAAGCTCTGTACCTGTCCCTGTCCGGAGTGATACAGGGCCTGAAGGGCGCTGGTGGAGGTGCATGCTCCCCCGCGTCTCGCCTGGACCAGGGAGTTAGGCTCGCCGAGCACGACGTCGTTGCCGTTGATGGTGATCGACTGACAATCGTGGTCGGCTTCTGAGATGGTGTAGGTTGATGGAGCCCAGGAGGTGTCGAAGCTCTCCAGCCAAAGGCGGGCTTGTTCCCGCGTGAAAGGCGTAGGTGACCATGGGTAGGCGGAGAACGACGTGTTACGGTTGAACTTGAACGATTCGCTGAGGGTGCCATCGGCCTCGTACAGGTCGATGGTCGCGTCGGCATGCAAGTCGCCGCTGGTGTGAACCAGCCAGCCGTCGGCGAGTGGCTGCTGGATGGTGTACTTGTCCGCGTCCAGCTGGTTTGTGGCGCCGGTGTTCAAGTCGACCACGAAGTAGTCGTAATCGGATGAGCTGGCGAGTACATGCCCGTCCACGATTGCGTACGACAGCACAGTCATCGGGCTATCCGTGGCGAAGTCGGTCTCCCACAGCATTTCGGAGGGACTCGACCAGCACCGGCAGGTGGTTTCGACACAGGCGATCGCACCCGCTGACGTGATGCTTACCCTGGCCTCCGCGTCCCAGGGGGCGGCGCTGCGTGCTTGGGAGTCGATGTCTATCAGCGTGTTCTCGACGATGATCTGACGGTCCCAGAGCCTTGTCCTGTCGACGACTTCGGTAACCTCTTGCTGGGTCTCCCACAGTTGCTCGGGGCTATCTCCGGAGATGTCGAAAACGGTGACGGTAGCAGTCGTGGACGTGCTGGTAATCCTCACCAGGCGGTTGTCGTGGACGCGCGTCGACATCTCCTGTCCACGGAAGTCTGCGGGAGCCTCGAGGGACCAGGCCTCCTCGAAGCCATCCACCCAGGCCTGCGACCAGAGGCTGTTCTCAGGGACGTCGTCGGTGCCGCGTCCCCGTAAGACGAGGACGATGGAGCCCGTGATGGCCAGTACGAGGACGACCGCCAGCGCGGATATGAGCGCCACTTGCTTCCGCCTCGGCCGTACCGGATAAGGAGTGGGTGGTGTGGCAATGTACCCGTAGGGTGTCGGCTGCTGCGCGTTCGGATATGCGGGGAAACCAGACGGGCTCTGCTGTGCGGGCGGATACTGCCCAGCGGCCAAGGTCTGCGGCGGCTGCCAGGCGCCCGGCTGGGCGGCCGACTGCGGGTAGCCGCCGGGTTGCGGCACGTACCCGTAGGGCGGCGTGCTGTATGGGCCGGGCTGGAACTGATTCGAGGAACTCACACAGCCATAATGTCACGAACAAGTCAACCGACGGTGGCTTCGGCCGGATTCATGGCTCTTCGTGCTTGGGGCGGGGTGGGTGGGGGTGTCTGCTACGCGGGTCCGACGTTAACAACGCTACTTAACGGTCTGCTGTATACCTCGGAGCCCTTCAGCAGACCGTTAACAGGCGTTGTTAACCCCGAAGTGGCGTTGCAGACGGTGAAGTGGCGTAGCAGGTGGCACCGCCTCCGGGCGCGGGGATGTCGGCAACCGCCGCGGGCACGGCGAACCGGCATGACATGGTCAGTGCGGATGTGGGTGACCACAAACCGGAAGAACCGGAGTCGTTGCAGCCGACTCGAGGCAGGGTCGCAGGCTCAGTCGGAGATGACGACACCCCGCCGCACCCAGCGGTCCGCGTGCGCCTCCTCATGCATGAAAGCGCCTACATCGGCACGGGCGATGCGCTCCCTGCCGCGCATCACCAGTGACTCTCCGATCCGATACCGCCCCTGGGCGGGGCCGTTGGTAAGCGTCGTCGGGTAGACGAGCGTCCAGTCCAAATCGGAGTCACGCAGCAACTTCTCCGCTGCGGCCTTGTTCGCGTAGATGCCGCGCAGGAAGCTGCGGTAGAGGAAGCGTTGTGGCGGCGTCGCGGTGCGGATCGTATCCCCGACCCCGAAGGAGGATAGCCAGACCAAGCGTCTGACACCGGTGGTGTGCGCGGCCTCAATGACGGCTTCGGCCGCATCGGTGAACAATCCGCCGTTGCGGGGAGAGGCGCCGCGGCCCAGCGCCGAGACTACGGCGTCGCAGCCGACCATTGAGTGGGATAGATCGTCGGCGTTGCGTGCATCCCCGACGGTGACGGCAATGCGGCCCGACTGCTTCCCCAGTTTCTCCGGGCTACGCACCAGGACGCTCACGTCGTCACCGTGGTCCAGCGCGTGGGACAGGACGTGCATGCCGGTGGGGCCGGTGGAGCCGAGGACAAGCAGTTTCATGGTGTGCCTTCCAGTTGGGCCGTGAGGCAGGGAGCTGTCAATGCGTGGATTGCTCGCAGCCTATCGGACCACACCGTCGCAGTCCCGCATGAACCGCGATCTAGGCTGGCGGCGGTGCTGGGGAGCGTGCCCGGGGTGTATTTCACGACCCCAGCGCGCCTTCGAACATGGAGAGCCCGTCTTGTCGCAGTCCGTGTGGGCACAAATCCGGCGGCCGGTTCAGGCTTTTCCGTGGACGCTTTCAGGTGCTGTTCAAATTGCGGGTGTACGCGGCGCACCTGCGCGCTTGCATGAATTTGTGCGACTATTTCCAGCCTGCTTTCTGGTGCTTTTCAAGTGACTCCTGGCGACGTCGGCTAGAAAGAAAAGCTTGAAGAATGCTGGCAGGTGTAGCAATTGTTTCGGAAAGCTGGGAGGAATATCCGTGGTAAATTGCAAATGCGGCCTTATTGTCTGGTGTGTGTGGTGGCAAGCACGGCGTGGTGATATTCCTATGTCAATCGTTGCCAACCGAAAGGAGAATCCGACATGTCGCGGCCAGTATTCGACGGTTCTTCCGCCCCGGATCCGGGCAGCAGTGAGCTCAACCCGCTGTTCGCCCGCCCCGGCGAGGCCTATGACCTGCCGAAGTTCCGCTTCCCCAGCGGGGAGGCGCTGCCCGAGACCGCCTACCAGGTGGTCCACGACGAGGCGATGCTGGACGGCAACGCCCGGCTCAACCTCGCCACCTTCGTCGGCACCTGGATGGACGAACGCGCCAACCGCCTGTACCTGGAGGCGGCCGACAAGAACATGATCGACAAGGACGAGTACCCGCGCACCGCGGAGATCGAGACCCGCTGCTGGACCATGCTCGCGGACCTGTGGCACGCGCCGGACCCGCGCCGCGCCATCGGCACCTCGACCATCGGCTCCTCGGAGGCCTGCATGCTGGGCGGGTTGGCGCTCAAGCGCCGCTGGCGCAACGCCCGCCGCGCCGCCGGCAAGCCCACCGACCGCCCGAATCTGATCATGTCCAGCGCCGTGCAGGTGTGCTGGGAGAAGTTCTGCAACTACTTCGACGTCGAGCCCCGGTACGTGCCCATCACCGAGGAGCACAAGGTCTTGGACGGCTACCGGCTGGAGGACTACGTCGACGAGAACACCATCGGCGTCGTGGCCATCATGGGGGTGACCTACACCGGCATGTACGAGCCGGTCGCGAAGATCGCCCAGGCGCTGGACGCCATCCAAGAGCGCACCGGCCTGGACATCCCGATCCACGTCGACGGCGCCTCCGGGGCCATGATCGCCCCCTTCATCCAGCCGGAACTGGAGTGGGACTTCCGCATCGATCGGGTGGCCTCCATCTCCACCTCCGGCCACAAGTACGGTCTGGTCTACCCCGGTATCGGCTGGGTGGTGTGGCGCGAGGAGGCCGCCCTCCCCGAGGAGCTGATCTTCGAGGTCTCCTACCTCGGCGGGCAGATGCCCACCTTCGCGCTCAACTTCTCCCGCCCCGGCGCCCAGGTGCTGCTGCAGTACTACATGTTCCTGCGGCTCGGCTTCGACGGCTACCGCCGGGTGCAGTCCAACAGCCGCGACGTCGCCCGCTACCTGGCCGACCAGGTCGCCGCCATGGGGCCATTTGAACTGTGGAACGACGGTTCGGACATCCCCGTGTTCGCGTGGCGGCTGCGCGCGGACCACGCCGACAAGTGGAACCTGTACGACCTGTCCGACCGGCTGCGCATGAAGGGCTGGCTGGTCCCCGCCTACCCGATGCCCGATGACCTCACCGACGTCACCGTGCAGCGGATCGTCGTCCGCAACGGGCTCAGCCACGACATGGCCGACGCCCTCCTGGAGGACATGCGCGCCGAGGTCGCCTACCTCGACCGGCTCGACGGGCCGCTGCCCCACGAGTCGAACCGCCCCACCGCCTTCCACCACTAGGGGTCGAAATGTCCGTCAAAACCACCGGCAGTGCTGCCGGAACCTCCTTCCCCGACGGCGGCGCTCGCGCCAGCACCGCTAACGCACCCGCCTCGTCTGGCACATCCGCCTTTCGCGGTGCCCGCTCCGGCCACCCACCCGCCGGGACGCTCGGGGACCTGCCCGCGCCCGGGGCTGCCGCTCCTGCCGCACCCGCCGCCGTTGGGCCGAGCCAGGACGCGGTCCGCCCGCCCGCCTCAATGAGCGTATTCAACCTGGCCATGCTCACGGTGGTGGCCGTGGCCTCGCTGCGCTCCCTGCCCGCCATGGCCGGCTACGGCCTGTCCTCGGTGGTGCTGTACATCATCCCGGCGGTGCTGTTCATGGTGCCGACGGCGCTGGTGGCCGCGGAGCTGGCCACCGGCTGGAAGGGCGGCGTGTTCATCTGGGTGCGCGAGGCCTTCGGGGAGCGCTGGGGCTTCGTGGCCATCTGGCTGCAATGGGTGCAGAACGTGGTCTGGTACCCCACTCAAATCGCCTTCATCGCCGTGAGCCTGTCCTACGTGCTGGGCCGGGGCACGCTGGCGAACAATGGCGTGTACGTGGCCGGTGTCATCATCGTCCTGTACTGGGTATCCACCCTCATCACCCTGGCCGGCGGCAACCTGTTCGCCAAGGTCGGCTCGTGGAGCGGCATCATCGGCACGCTCTTCCCTGCCGCGCTGCTGATCATCTTCGGCGCCGCCTGGCTGATCTCCGGCACGCCCTCCCAGACGGAGCTGACGACGTCGGCGATCCTGCCGCCCTGGACGGGCCTGGCCTCCATCGTGCTGATCGTGTCCAACGTGCTCGCCTACGCGGGCATGGAGGTCAACGCGGTGCATGCCAACGACCTGGCCGACCCCGGCCGCGGCTTTCCGCGCACCGTCCTGATCTCGGCGGTGGTGATCCTGGCGATCTTCATCCTGCCGACCCTGGCGATCGCGGTCGCCGTGCCCAAGGCCGGCCTCGGAGTAGTCGACGGCATCAACCTGGCCTTCAAGACCTTCTTCGACCACTGGCACCTGGCCTGGGGCACACCGGTGATCTCGCTGCTGATCGCGCTGGGCGCCTTCGCCTCCGTGGTCACCTGGATCGCCGGCCCGTCCAAGGGCCTGCTCGCCGCCGCCCGCACCGGTCTGCTGCCTCCGGCGCTACAGCGGCGCAACGGCGCCGGCGTGCAGCGTTCGATCCTGCTGCTGCAGGGCGTCATCGTGACGATTCTGGCGCTGCTGTTCGTGGTGATCCCCAACGGCAACACCGCCTTCGTCACGCTGATCGACATGGCCGCCGCCCTATACCTGATCATGTACATGATGCTGTTCGCCGCCGCCCTGCGTCTGCGCGCCACCCGCCCGCAGGTGCAGCGCACCTATCGCACACCCGCGATGGGGCTGGTGGCCGGCGTCGGCTTCGTGGCCTGTGCGGTTGCCTTCGTGCTGTCCTTCGTGCGTCCGTCCGGTTTCACCGGACTGAGCACCGTCGGCTACGCCCTGGTGGTGGGGCTGGTGATCGTGGGTCTGGGGGTGCCGCCGCTGATCTTCTACGCGCTGCGCCGGCCCAGCTGGCAGCTGGAGCCCGACCACGCCACCGGTGACGCCATCCTGGTCAACCCGCCGCATCCGCGCGCCGACTGGGCCGCGAGCGGGCCGCACACTCCCCGGCACGAGGTGCGGGCCGTCTCCCGGCACCCCGGAACTCACCCGCTGGGGCGGGCCTCGTAGCGGGAGCCCGGTAAACGGCTCGGGATGAACCGCCCGGGTTGTCGGCCTCTGCGTGGGCCCCGGCGTCGTCGTACAGGCGGCGCCGGGGCCCACGGGTGCATGATGGCTCCCATGCGCGTCACCGGCATCGACCACCTCGTACTCACCGTCGCCTCGGTCCCCGCCGCGGTCGACTTCTACACGCGCGTACTCGGCCTGGAGGCCTTCACCTTCGACGGCGGCCGGGTCGCACTGCGGCTGGGGAACCAGAAACTCAACCTGCGTCCCGCCGACGGGCGCCTCACCCCCGAGGCCGCCGCCCCCACCGTTGGCAGCGCCGACCTGTGCCTGGTCGTCGACGCGCCGCTCGACGACGTCGTCGCGCACCTGGCCCGGACGGGAACCGAGATCGAGCTCGGCCCGGTCGCCCGCTCCGGAGCCCGAGGGTCCATGCACAGCGTCTACCTGCGCGACCCGGACGGCAACCTCGTGGAACTGGCTTCATACGACGGGCAGGCGGGTAGCCCGCCGACCGACCCCGCCGACGCAGAGGGGGAACGGGCATGACCGCGGCGCCGTCGGGCGTGACCATTCGTCCCGCCCGTCCCGACGACGAGGCGCGGGTTGCCCGCCTGCTGGCCCTGCGCGGGATCACCGTGGAGGAGGCGCTGGAACAGGCGCCGCGCATGATTGCCGCCCTACCGGTGCTGCTGCTGGCCTCCCTCCCCGCCGACGACGCCGAGCCCACCGGGGCCGGAGGCGCGGCCGCACGGTCGGCCGAGGTCGATGCGGTAGCCCACGCGGCCGAAGCTGATGACACGGCCGCCCCGGTCGCCCTGTCCGGTGCGTTTATCCTGCCCGGGGACCTGGAGGATGACCGCCCGGAGCGCTGGATGGTTTCCGGTCTGATCGTCGATCCCGGCGCCCGCAGCCGCGGCATCGGCCGTGCCCTGCTGGCCGCGGTGGGCGCCGCCGTGCAGGAGATCGATCCGGGGGAGGACCTGTTCAGTGTTGTCGAGACCGCCAACCACGCCTCCGTCGCCGCTCACCTTGCCGCCGGCTTCCAGGAGGCCGCCCACGTGGACGGCTACGCGGGCCTCGTCTTCGACGGCGACGCCCTGCTGATGCGCCTGCCGGGCACGACGGTCTAAGCGACGGGGGCGGAGTCCGAGGGCAAGCCCCTTGGGCCGGGGGCTCAGTCCAGCAGGGGGAGCAGGTCCCGCAGGCTGGCGACGACCAGCGCTCCGGGAGCATCATCCGGCAGAGTCACCGACGTCCCCGGGCGCACCAGCAGCGCCGCGGGCATACCCGCCTCCCGGGCTGCCACCACGTCGATCGGTCGGTCGCCGACGCATAGCACCTCCGCTGGGTCGAGCCGGTGGCGTTCGGCCAGCAGCAGGTTCATGTCCGGGCTGGGCTTGCGGGCCACCCCGTCCGGGGCGCAGACGATGTCATCCATCTTCAAGTGCAGCCCCTGCAGCAGGGCGGTGGCGGAGTCGCGGTCCCGGTGTGTGGCCAGCAGGTTCAACCCGCCCAGGGACCGTACCCGCGCCATCACTTCCCGCGCCCCGTCCATGACCGGCGCGGGTTGCGTGTGCCACCGCTTCTTCAGATCGTCGTATGCCTCTTCCAGCCCGTGGGGGTCGAGGCGCCGCTCCTCGCTGAGCGTGGCGATCGCATGGGCGATGGAGTGACGGGTCAGTTCGGTCACGTGATGCAGGTGGGCGGGGTCGGCGTCGCCGAAGGCCGCCTCGCACAGCACCCGGTCGACCTCCGGGTAGGTGTCTACCAGGGTGCCGCCCATGTCCCAGATAATGTGACGCATGCAGCCATTGTCCCCGCAAAACGTCCCCGGTGCGGCCGATTCGCCCTCCCCATCCGCCCATGCCGACCACCCCGTTCCCTGGGCCATGCAAATCGCCGTCCACTACGACAAGGTCCACCCGCCCCGCCGCATCGACGTCGCGGAGGCCAGCGCCCGCGCCGTCGTGGCCCTGCTCGCCGCCCCCGAGTCCGCCCCCGGCGGCCCCTGGCACGACGCCGTGGAGTACTGGCGTGACGGGCGCATCCGCAAGTTGGTGCGCCGCGCTCGCGGTCGGCGCTGGGATGAGATTCAGGAGCTGCCGGGCGTCACCGTCGCCCAGGACGGACCGGCGGGCTGGGGGAGGGCCGAGGCGCGCGCGATCGTGCCCGGGCCCGTCCGTCCACTGCCGCCCGCGCTGGCCAAGACCCAGGTGGAGGGCACCCACTTCCCGCACGGGGGCGAGCTGCCCCCGCCGCCCGCCGCGATCACGGCCGCCGTCGCCAAGGACCCCGCCGCCGCCCGCGGGATCGTGCTCACCAGTGACTCGGCCTCGCAGCAGGCCCCGGTAACGGTTGAAGTCACTCCGCTGGAGGAGATGACCAGCGGGAAGCTGTGCGCGCAGGTCGCCCACGCCGCCCAGCTCGCCTGGGAGAGCCCGCAGCTGCCCGCCGACCTGCGGGAGCGCTGGGCCGCGCAGGGCTACCGGGTACGCGTCGTCTTCCCATCGGAGGCCTCTTGGCGGAACCGCCCGCGGCCGGTGTCGGTGGTAGATGCGGGTTTCACCGAGCTGGACGGGCCCACGGAGACCACACGCGCCTGCTGGTGAACGGCGGGTAAGCGGGCGGCGACGGCGACCGGCCTGCAGTCGCCGCCCGTCCGCGCTTACGCGGGCGGGCTCAGGCGGCTTCGCCGACGGGCTCGGGCGTGCCGCGGAACACCCACAGGCGCATCAGTGCGTACAGGTAGATCCCCTCGCAGCAGGCCGAGATCAGCCGCGCCAGCTCCGCGTTCACCCCCACCAGGTGCAGCAGGCTGGACAGGCCCAGAATGAAGATCACGTACTGTGAGACCAGGCCGACGGCGTAGCGCGACCCCTGCGAGACCAGCGAGCCGTGCGACTGGAAGTTCAACCAGCGGTTGAGCAGCAACGAGTACACGCCCGCGATCGCATAGCCCACGGTGACGGCCAGGGGGTAGAACCAGTGCAACTGCTCGTAGAACAGCGTCAGGAAGCTGATGTCGATGACGAATCCGGAGCCGTTGATGAGCGCGTAGCCGATGAAGGTCACCGGTACTCGGCGGCGCAGGAACCCCGGCAGCAGCCGGTGAATGCGGTCGATGAGGTGCCGGAATACGCGCGGAGCACGTCGCGCCGGATCCTGCAGGCGAGCATCGAAACGACGACGGGCGGCGGCTGTGGCCCTCACGGCATCCGACGTGCGGGCCGCGGGAGAGGATTGACGCTGCTCCCGCACATTTCCGGACGTCGTAATGCTCGTCATGGTGATCCTTCCAGGCGCCGCACCCGCTGCGCTCACAGGCTTGAGTTTTGTACCACCGCCGATGCCTGGCAAGTCCGTGCGGATGAAGTCTGGGTTCCGAAAGTATGAGAAAAGCCGGGTACCTCTCCTCCCGCAGGAGGAGAGCGCTGAGTCGGGCCCGGTCGGCTGCGTGCAGCGCCGACCGAGGAGACGACAGAACGCCGTATTACCCGGCGGAGGCGACTCAGGCCGCTGCGGTGCCGTCGAGCACGGCGACGATCTCGCGGCGCAGCAGGTCCCCGCCCGCGTCCGCCGGGTGGTGCACCGTGCGGATGCCGAGCGTCGCCGCCGCGGACACATTGGTCGCGCTGTCATCCACGAACAGCGCCTCCTGTGGAGCCACGCCAACCAGGTCCAGCACCGTGCGGAAGTACTCGGCGCTGGGCTTGGCCACGCCGAGCGTGCAGGAGTAGGCATCCACGTCGCACAGTCCGTCGTACCCGAGTGCCGAGCGCATCCAGGCGCGACGCTCGTGCTGCTGATTGGTGGCCAGCACCGTGGTGTAGCCGGCGGCCCGCAGCTCGCGGACCGCCTGCCAGGCGGCCGGGTCCGGCGTGGCCCGCCACCACAGGTCGAGCAGTTCTTCCACGCTCGCGCCGAGCCGTAACTCGTCTACCAGCCGCTCAAGCAGGGTGCGCAGATCCTCGTCTCCCCTCAGAGCGGGGCCCTCCTCGGCGAGCAGGCGACGGCAGAAGCGCTCCCCGCCGCCGTTGGTCAGCGCCTGATCCCAGGGCGTGCCGATCAGCTGCAAAACGCCGTCGGCGTCGAGCAGCACGGCGCGTACCGGGCTGGTTCCGAGCGCGGGAATTTCGGGCGGGGCGGGTGAGGGGGCCGGCGTCATGAAGCGATCGTGGCGCATGATCGCCGGTTTCGCCAGCAGTACGCCGGGGAGGGGGTGAAAGCGGGCAAGGATCCAGCCGGGCGCGGGTGGCCCAAGTGAGCGTCGGCGGTCTCGGGTCTGGGGTGCCCGGGCCGTAGCTGCGCTCGTCGCTGCCCGGTTGTGGATAACCCGACGGGGACACGGCGTCGGTGGTTGACGTCACGCATTTCTTCGACTAGAAAATAATCGCTATGCATCAGTCCGGCCGCGCCGCGGCGGCCGGGCCCACGGGCAACAGTCCGCAATCCCAGCCGCAGATCCCACATAAGTCGAAGGAGACCCCGTGTCCCACTCTCGTATCGTCCACCTGCGCCGGGCCGGCACCTCACTGGTCCTGGACCTGATGCCCGACCGGCACCCGGTCGTGCGGCACTGGGGCGAGGACCTGGGTGAGCTCGATGGTGCGGCCCTCGCCGACGTCGGCATCGCCCAGAACACGGCTACCGGCTCCAACCAGACCTGGACCACCCCGGATCTGCCTGTGCTGCCGCTGCCACACTTGGGCTGGTCCGCCCGCCCCGCCGTTCTGCTGCACCGCGCCGACGGCTCGGCCTTCTCCATCCACCCCGAGAACGTCACCCACACGGTCGAGGCGGTCGACGCCCCCGGCGGCCAGGCCGATCAGGTCACCTCCACCGCCACCGACCCGGTCCACGGCATTGTCCTGACCACAGTGTTGCGTCTGGAGCCCTCCGGCCTAGTGCGCCTGCGCGCCGAGGTCGCCGACGCGGCCGGCCCCGACGCCGCACCCCTCGAGGTCGACGAACTCACCCCGCTCCTGCCGGTGCCCGCCGACGCCACCGAGCTGCTCGACTTCACCGGCCACCACGCCTTCGAACGGCAGCCGGTGCGCACACCCTTCACCCCTGGCACCCGCCTGCGCGAGTCCTGGGAGGGCCGCACCGGTCACGACGCCGTCACCTGGCTGGTCGCCGGCACCCCCGGCTTCGGATGGCGCCGCGGCCGCGTCCACGCCGTACACCTCGCCTGGTCCGGCAACACCCGTGCCCTGGCCGCCCACCCCGCCCAGGGCTATCGGCTACTGGGGGCCGGGGAGCTGCTCCACCCCGGTGAGATCGTGCTCGGCCCCGGCCAGAGCTACACCAGCCCGTGGGTGGTCGGCTCCTGGGGGGAGGGCCTGGATGCACTCGCCGCCCGGGCGCACGCCCACGTGCGGGCCCTGCCCTCCTACCCCGCCCGCCCGCGACCCGTGCTGCTGAACATCTGGGAGGCCGTCTACTTCAACCACGATCTGGACAAGCTCAAGGCCCTGGCCGACGAGGCCGCCGCCATCGGCATCGAACGCTTCGTCGTCGACGACGGCTGGTTCGGCTCGCGCCGCGACGACACCTCCGGCCTGGGCGACTGGCAGGTCTCCCCGGAGGTCTGGCCCACCGGGCTGGAGCCGCTGGCGCAGCACGTGCGCGAGTTGGGCATGGAGCTGGGACTGTGGTTCGAGCCGGAGATGATCAACCGCGACTCCGAGCTGGCGCGCACCCACCCCGACTGGATCCTGTCCGACGGGGCCGGCGGCGCCGTCGAGCACCGCCACCAGCGGGTGCTGGACCTGACCGCCCCGGGCGCCTGGGACTACCTGTTCGGTGCCATCAGCGACCTGGTGGAGCGCCTGGACCTGGCCTACATCAAGTGGGACCACAACTCCACGGTGCTTGCCGCCGGGCACATGGCCCCCAACGCCGCACTCGGCACCCGCTACGGCGCCCCGGCCATCCACGACCAGACCCTCGCCCTCTACCGGCTACTGGACGCCCTCCACGAGCGCTTCCCGAACCTGGAGATCGAGTCCTGCTGCGGCGGCGGCGGCCGCATCGACCTGGGGATCATCGAGCACACCCAGCGCGTGTGGACCTCCGACTGCAACGACGCCCACGACCGGGCCAACATCAACCGCGGCACCATGCTGCTACTTCCGCCCGAACTGATCGGCACCCACGTCGGCTCCGGGCGCGACCACACCACGCTGCGCAGCCTGGACATCTCCTTCCGTGCGGCCACCGCCCTGTGGGGGCACATGGGCGTGGAGTGGGACCTGCTGAGCGCCAGCGACGCCGACAAGCAGGGCCTGGCGGAGCTGATCGGCATGCACAAGCAGTTGCGCCCCCTGCTGCACTCCGGCACCGTCGTCCACGCCGACGTCGACGAGGACGACGTCGTACGCATTCAGGGCGTCGTCGCCCCGGACCGCTCCGACGCCCTGTTCGGACTGACCAGCCTGGGACAGGCGCTCACCTGGCCCGGTGCTCCCCGGCCCCTGCCCGGCCTTGACCCGCAGCGCACCTACCGGGTGCAACTGGCTGCGCCCCTGTACGCGGGCCACGTCTACCAGGCCGCCTGGACCCGCCCCGAGGGGGTGGTCCTGCCGGGCTCGTACCTGGTGAACAACGGCCTGTCATTGCCCGTCATCCACCCCGACCACATGCTGCTCGTGCGCGTCACCGCCGTCTGAGCCGCCCCGCGCCCAAGGGCGCGCCGCCTGACCCTGGCTGCGTCGTCGCACCGGAGCGATTGACCACCAACCCGTATTTCCCGATCCAAATCCCGCCAGGAACGGAGTATCGCCCATGTCCACAGCGACCGCCGCCGCCGGACCGGCGCTGCGCAGGAAACCGAAGGACGACCGCCTACTCGGCATCGCCTTCATCATTCCCGCCGGCATCGGCCTGGTCGCCTTCTACATCTGGCCCCTGATCCGGGGCATCTGGCTGTCCTTCACCGAGTACAACCTGCTGACCCCGGAGCAGTTCATTGGCCTGAGCAACTACCAGCGCATGATCGGCGACTCCATCTTCTGGAACGCCGTCAAGGTGACGCTGGAGTACGTGCTGATCAACATCGGCCTCCAGACCATCCTCGCGCTGGTGATCGCCGTGCTCATGCAGCGGCTGACCCAGTCGACGCTGGTGCGCTCGATCGTGCTGACCCCCTACCTGGTGTCCAACGTCGTCGTCGCCATGCTCTGGCTGTGGATCCTGGACAACACGCTGGGCATCTCCAACGAGATCATCTCCGCCATCACCGGGGAGAGCGTCAACTTCTTCTCCTCCGCCCTGGCCATCCCCACCATCGCCCTGATCAACGTGTGGCGCCACGTGGGCTATACCGCCCTGCTGATCTTCGCGGGGCTCCAGTCCATTCCGGAGACGGTCTACGAGGCCGGCAAGATGGATGGCGCCAGCGAGTGGACCATGTTCTGGAAGATCACGGTGCCGCTGCTGCGCCCCATCCTGGCGCTGGTGCTGATCATGACGATGATCGGCTCCTTCCAGGTCTTCGACACCGTCTCGGTGACCACCCAGGGCGGCCCGGTCAACGCCAGCCGCGTGCTGCAGTACTACATCTACGACATGGCCTTCAGCCGCTTCCAGTTCGGCTACGCCTCCGCCATGGCGGTGGGGCTGCTCATCGTGTTGGCGGCCATCACCATTCTCCAGTACCGCATGACCCGTGCGGGCGAGACGGACCTGGACTGAGAGGAGACGAGCAAGCATGAGCGCTTTGACCACCACCGCCCCCGATGCGAGCCCCGCAGCCGAGAGCCGCCGCACCCGCAAGAACGGCATCTCCGTGGGGCGGGTGATCGCCTGGATCTTCATGGCCCTGATCATCGTCATTACGATCCTGCCCTTCTATTGGGTGCTGCGCACCGCCCTGTCCTCCAACGCCGGGATCACCTCCGACCCCACCTCGATCCTGCCGGTTGACTTCAACCTGCGCGGCTTCGCCCGCGTGTTCGGCATGCAGTCCACCGAGGAGGCCCTGGCCGACGGCGGCTCCGGCGCCTCCATGAACTTCTGGATCTACCTGCGCAACTCGGTGATCGTGGCAACGCTGGTCACCGCCGGCCAGGTGTTCTTCTCCGCCATGGCCGCATACTCCTTCGCCCGCCTGCGCTGGCGCGGCCGGGACGCGGTGTTCACCCTGTTCCTGGCAGCCCTGATGGTGCCCTCGATCTTCACGCTGTTGCCCAACTTCGTGCTGGTCAAGCAGATCGGACTCATCGACAACCTGCTGGGCGTGGCGTTGCCGACCATGTTCATGACGCCGTTCGCGGTGTTCTTCCTGCGCCAGTTCTTCATGAACATCCCCCGAGAACTGGAGGAGGCCGCCCTGCTCGACGGCGCCTCCAAGATCCGGGTGTTCTTCCAGCTGATCCTGCCGATGGCCAGCGCACCGATCTCCACCCTGGCGATCATCACCTACATCACCGCCTGGAACGACTACTTCTGGCCCCTGCTGGTGTCCTACACGGACTCCTCCCGCGTGCTGACGGTGGCCGTGGCTGTCTTCCGGTCCCAGGCGCCCACCTCCGGCACCGACTGGTCCGGACTCATGGCCGCCACGCTCGTGGCGGCCCTCCCGATGCTGCTGCTGTTCATGGTGGCGGCCAAGCGCATCGTCAACTCCATCGGCTTCACCGGAATCAAGTGAGGAACGCGAGATGAACAACAAGCTCATGCTCACTCGCCGGAGCCTGCTGACCGGCGCGCTCGCCGGCGCCACGGCGCTGACGCTCGCGGCCTGCTCCGGCGGTGACAATCAGACGAAGTCCAACACGATCGACTACTGGCTGTGGGACGCGAGCCAGGAGCCCGCGTATCAGGCCTGCGCGGACCGCTTCAAGGAGAAGACGGGGATCACCGTCAACATCACCCAGATCGGCTGGAACGACTACTGGACCAAGCTGACCGCCGGCTTCATCGCCGGCACCGGCCCGGACGCGTTCGTCGACCACATCGCCAGATTCGCCCAGTTTGTAGACCTGGACGTGCTCGTGCCGCTGGACGAGCAGCCCGCCTGGTCCGGTGTCGACGAGTCTGCCTTCCAGGATGGACTGCTGGACCTGTGGAAGGGCGACGACGGCCACCAGTACGGCTGCCCCAAGGACTGGGACACCGTGGCGCTGTTCTACAACCAGGACATGCTCGCCGAGGCCGGTATCTCCGAGGAGGAGATCCAGACCTGCGACTGGAACCCGGAGGACGGCGGCAGCTTCGAGCGGATCCTGGCGCGGCTCACCGTGGACCAGAATAATGTGCGCGGTGACGAGGAGGGCTTCGACCCGAAGCATGTGGCCGTCTACGGGCTCGGCATCCAGGACTCGGGCTCCAATGACGGTCAGACCCAGTGGAGCCCCTTCACCGCCACGGTGGGGGACTGGTACTACACGGACCAGGAGACCTGGGGCACCCACTACCGCTACGACGAGGAGGACTTCCAGCGCACCCTGGACTGGTACTTCGGGCTGGTGGACAAGGGCTACCTGAACCCCAACGGGGCCTTCTCCGACGCCACCAGCACCGACATTCAGCTCGGTTCGGAGTCCATCGCCATGGCGATTCACGGGGCGTGGATGTTCAACACCTTCGCGGGTCTGGACATCAACGTGGGCATCGCCCCCACCCCGATCGGTCCCAACGGCAACCGCGCCTCCCTGTTCAACGGCCTGGGAGACTCGATCGTCAAGGACTCCGACAAGGTGGACCTGGCCTCCCAGTGGGTCGCCTTCCTGGGCACCGCAGAGGCTCAGGACATCGTCGCCTCCTACGGGATCGTCTTCCCCGCGATCGCCTCCTCCACTGAGAAGGCCATTGAGGTGTTCGAGGAGACCGGGCTGTCCACCGACGCCTTCACCGTGCACCTGGAGGAAGGCGGGCAGACCTTCTTCTTCCCGCTGACCTACTTCGGCGCCGACGTCAACGCGATCATTACGCCGGCGGTGGACGCGGTCTGGGTGGATCGGGTTCCGGCGTCGACGCTCACCGACTACAACGAGCAGGTCAATCTGCTGTTCGAGACCTCCGCTCACAGCGAGTGAAGGTCCAAACCGTATTCGTGGCGTTGTTCGCAGCCGCGCAGCGGTGAAGTCGGGTAGTGTGAGCCTGACATCAGCCGTCGTGCTGGTTCGCATCGGCGCAAAGGTGCAATCCCTGCATCCCGCGCGCTGATCCCGGTTCTCTCTAAGGAGTACATATGGCCCAGGTCACCGCCACAATCGCCTCCAAGGTCGGCCTCCACGCCCGCCCCGCCGCGACCTTCGTCAAGGCCGTCGCCGAGAAGGGTGTTCCCGTCACCATCGCCAAGGAGGGCGGCGCCCCCGTTGACGCCTCCTCCATCCTGGGCGTCATGACGCTCGGTGCCGGCTTCGGCGACGTAGTCACCCTCGCCTCCGACGCCGATGGCGCCGACGGCGCCCTGGAGGAGCTCAAGGCCCTCCTCGAGACCGACCTCGACGCCTGACGCACTAACCGCACAAGACGCGCCACCTGCGCCCGCCTCCCTGAGACGGGTTCGCAGGTGGCGCGTCCTTTGCAGCGGGACGGCGCCGGTAAGAGCCACGGCGATGGCCCTCGGGACCCACAAGGTCCCGGGGGCTTCGCTCATTTCGCCGGTCCCGTACCGCCGGCAGGGGATTGTCGGTGTGAGTGTGGGTTATCGGCGCGAATGCGGTGCTGTAGGCCGGCGTGTCGTGGGGAGGCCGGGTTATCGGCGCGGATGTGTGTGGTTGGGGCGTGTTGTGGTCTGCCGACTGGTTCGTTCGGCCGGGGTTTTGTGTGGGTGGTGGTGTTCGGCGTCGGGGGCCGGGGTGGCTTTGCACGACCCTGGGCGACACTGCACGACCCTGGTGCGCTTTCCACGACCCCGGGGTGGTCGTGCAACAGGCACCAAGGTCGTGGAACGCGGCCCGAGGTCGTGCAAAACGCGGCCTGTGTTAGTGCGAGGCGTGCTGAATCATGCCCCACTGTTAATTGGCTCCGACTTTCCCCGCCAAGTCAACGAAGAACCTTGATCCTGCACACATGTTTGCGCCGATAACTCGCCATATCGATGTACCTCGGCATTCGGCCGGCCTGCCGCAGTGAGGTGAGAGAGAGGAAGGTGGACCGAGCCGGTAGGGTGCGCCCATGACGATCATTGCTGCGGCGGACGGCTCCGCCCTGGGAAATCCCGGCCCGGCCGGCTGGGCCTGGTATGTGGATGAGGACTGCTGGGCCGCGGGCGGCTGGGAGAACTCCACCAACAATCGCGGCGAGCTGACCGCCGTGCTAGAGCTGCTGCATGCGACGGCGCAGGCGGGCCTGGCACGCGAGGAACTGCTCATCCAGGCCGACTCCCAGTACGTCATCAACTCCCTGACCAAGTGGATTCATGGCTGGAAGAAGCGCGGCTGGCGCAAGGGCGACGGTAAGCCGGTCCTCAACGACGACCTCATGAAGCAGTTGGACGCGGCCATGCGCGGACGCAAGGTGCGCTTCGAGTGGGTACGCGGGCATGTCGGCCACCCCCTGAACGAGGCCGCCGACCAGCGCGCCCGCGCCGCCGCCACCGCCTATCAGCGGGGCGCCAGTGTGCCGACGGGCCCCGGCTGGACCCGTCCCGGCGGGAGCGCAGCGGTGGGCGGGGACGCGTCGGCGCCCGAATCCGCAGAGCCGGGCGCCGAACCGCGGCGACGGGCGTCGACCGGGGCCGACACGCTCTTCTAATGGTCCCGTCACCGCCCTTACGTGGAACTCAGATGAGCGTCATGGCCTGGCGGGCGATGGCCAGCTCCTCGTTGGTGGGGTAGACGAGCACGGCGATGGCCGAGTCCGGGGTGGAGATGATACGTCCGTCGCCGGAGCGGACAGAGTTCTTGTCGGCGTCGATCCGCATCCCCATGAATCCCAGGCGCTCCACCAGCTCGGCGCGCAGCCGGTCGTCGTTCTCGCCGATGCCGGCGGTGAAGGTCAGGGCGTCCAGGCCGCCCATGACGGCGGTGTAAGCGCCCACGTACTTGACCAGACGATGCAGGTAGATGTCCATGGCGTCGCGGGCGTCCTGCTCGCCGGCGTCGATGCGCTTCCACACCTCGCGCATGTCGTTGTCCCCGGCCAGGCCCTTCATGCCGGACTCGCGGTTGAACAGGTAGTCGATCTCGTCCACGCTCATGCCGGCCACGCGGCCCAGGTGGAACACCGCCGCCGGGTCGATGTCACCGGTGCGCCCGCCCATGACCAGGCCCTCCAGGGGGGTCAGCCCCATGGAGGTGTCCACGGCGCGTCCGGCTACGACGGCGGAGGCGGAGGCGCCGTTGCCCAGGTGCAGCACGATCTGCTTGAGGTCGTCGCGCCCCAGCATGCGTGACACCTCACCGGAGACGAACTGGTGGCTGGTGCCGTGCGCGCCGTAGCGGCGGATCGAGTACTTGTCGGCGACCTCGCGCTTAAGGGCGTAGCGGGCGGCCTCCTCCGGCAGGTCCTGGAAGAAGGCGGTGTCGAATACGGCCACGTGCGGCACGTCGGACAGCAGCTCCAGGCCCACCTCGATGCCCTTGAGGTGGGCGGGGTTGTGCAGCGGGCCCAGCGGCACCAGTTCGCTGATCTTGGCGATCACGTCCTCGTCCACCAGGGCCGGGCCGGAGAAGTAGCGGCCGCCCTGGACCACGCGGTGGCCCACGGCCACGATGTTCGCCTCGGACAGGGTCGGGCCCTTCTCGTCGAACAGGCGCAGCACCTCGGACAGGCCGTAGCCGTGGTCGGGCACCGGCTCGTCCAACTGGGTCTTCTCCCCGGCGTGCCGGTGAATGATCGTGCCGGTCTCCTCACCGATGCGCTCCACCAGGCCCGAGGCCAGGGACTGGCCGGAGTCCGGGTCGACGAGCTGGTACTTGATGGAGGAGGAGCCGGAGTTGATGACGAGGACGGTCCGGGTGGTCACAATGAGCCTTTCATACGGTCGGGTTCTGACGGACGGGGAAACGGGATGGGATCCGGCCGAAGCCGGCAGTGCCCCGGCGGGGTCGCCGGGGCACTGGGTCAGGCCTGCGCCTGGACGGCGGTGATGGCCACGGTGTTGACGATGTCCTCCACCAGCGCGCCGCGGGACAGGTCATTGACCGGCTTGTTCAGGCCCTGCAGCACCGGGCCGATGGCGACGGCGCCGGAGGAGCGCTGCACGGCCTTGTAGCCGATGTTGCCGCTGGACAGGTCGGGGAAGATGAACACGTTGGCGCGGCCGGCCACCTCCGAACCGGGGGCCTTCTTGGCGGCCACGGTCGGGTCGATGGCGGCGTCGTACTGGATGGGGCCCTCCACGGCGAGCTCGGGGGCCTTCGCCCGCACGATCTCGGTGGCCTCGCGCACCTTGTCCACATCGGCGCCCTTGCCGGAGGTACCGGTGGAGAAGGACAGCATGGCCACCCGAGGCTCCACCCCGAACTGGCGGGCGGTCTCCGCGGAGGAGATGGCGATATCGGCCAGCTGCTCGGCGGTCGGGTCGGGGTTGACGGCGCAGTCGCCGTACACCAGCACCCGGTCCTCCAGCAGCATCAGGAACACCGAGGACACGATGGACGTGCCCGGCTTGGTCTTGATGATCTGGAAGGACGGCACGATCGTGTGGGCGGTGGTGTGGGCCGCCCCGGAGACCATGCCGTCGGCGTCGCCCATGTGCACCATCATGGTGCCGAAGTAGGACACGTCCTGCACCCGGTCGCGCGCCTGCTCCAGGGTGACGCCCTTCTTGGCGCGCAGGCGGGCGAACTCGACGGCGTACTTCTCCAGCAGCTCGGGGTCGGTGGTGGATACGACGCGGGCCGCGGAGATGTCCAGACCCAGTTCGGCGGCGCGTTCCCGCACCGTGGCCTCGTCACCCAGCAGGATCAGGTCGGCGATGCCGCGGCGGGCGATGACGTCGGCGGCACGCAGGATGCGGTCGTCGTCGGGCTCGGGCAGCACGATGGTCTTGCGGTCGCCGCGGGAGCGTTCGATCAGCTCCGCCTGGAACATGATGGGGGTGACCACCTCGCTGGGCTCCACCTCCAGGGCGGCCAGCAGGCCGTCGACGTCGGCCTCCTGCTCGAAGGTGGTCACGGCGACGTCGAGCTTGCGGGACGATGCCTGGCCCAGCCCGCCCTGCAGGGGGCCGGCAACGGAGGCGGCCGCGAAGGTGTCCAGCGGCGAGGTCATAACCGGCAGCGGCAGGCGCAGGCCCTTGATCAGGCGCAGCGCGTGCGGAGCCACCTTGAAGCCGCCGTTGAGGACCAGGCCGGAAAGGTTGGGGAAGCCGGCGGAGGCCTGCGCGGCCGCCAGCGAGATCAGGGCGGCGGAGCGGTCGGCGGGGACGATCACCACCTGCCCCTCATCCAGGCGCTCCAGCACGTGGGAGACATCCATGGCGGCGATCAGTACGCCCTCCGCCTCGCGGTCGAGCAGGGCCTCGTCACCACTGATGAGAGTGCCGTCGATCGCGTTCATCACCTCGCGTACGGAGGGGGCGCTCAGCAGAGGCACCTCGGGCAGGGTCGTGGTGGTCACGCCCTCCAGGTCGGCCAGGGCGGCGGCCACATCGGCGCGCGTGTCCGCCGGGCACTTGTTGGCCACGACGGCGACCGTGCGGGCGTGGTTGTCGGCGATCTCGGCCATGGAGACCTCCACGCTGCCGCGCACATCCTCGGGGTCGCCCTGCCCGGAGACCACCAGCAGCACGGGCACGCCGATGTTCGCGGCTACGCGGGCGTTGAGCTCCAGCTCGGGATTCCCGACGACGTCGGAGAAGTCCGAGCCGTCGATGATGATGACGTCGTGATCGCGCGCGACGGCCCGGTAGGCGTCCACGATGCGGGACAAGGACTCGTCGGGGTCGGCGTGGAACTCGTCCCAGGTGACGCCGATGCACTGCGCGGCCGGGGTGGTGGAGCCGCAGCGGCGCAGCAGCAGGTCGAGGAAGGGCTCGTTGTCACGGGAGGCGACGAAGGGGCGGAACACACCCACCTTCGCCACGACTTTCGTCAGGGAGGCGACCAGGCCCAGGGCCACGGTCGACTTGCCGGTACCGGCATTGGGGGAGGCGATGTAAATGCTGCGCGCCACGGTTCAGCTGTCCTTCTTGCGTCTCGACGTCGAGTGTGGGTGCGCCGCGGGCGGCCGTAGCGCATCGGACCTAAGTCTGCCCCAACCGACGCGGTCTTGGGGGCCGCAGAGACGGCCAGCGGGTGTTTATGTCCGACTTTTTGGTCACCTTGGGGGCTCGCGGCTGCCTGGAGTGACCCTCGTCGGCCGCCCCGATCCGGCTGGGGGTGGAGCAGGGTCTAGCCGGTGAAGAGGGAGGTTTCGAAGGAGTAGCGCGAAGCGCGATAGAGGTGGTCGCCGTACTCGATGACGCGCCCCGCGGCGTCGTAGGTGGTGCGTTGGGCCGTCAGTAGTGCGGCGCGGCGGCGCTCATGCAGGGTGTCCGCCTCCTTGGCGGTGGCATTGCGGGCGCCGATCACCTGCTTGGCGGTGGCGGGCATGACTCCGCGTGAACGCAGCAGGTCATATAGACCCTTCTGCTCCAGTTCCTGGTGGGAAGGGGCGATGGCGGCGGGGAGGAGGTTGTGCATGAGGGCGATCGGTTCGCCGTCGGCGCTGCGCAGACGGCGCAGTCGGGTTACTTGGGTGCCGGGGTCTACCTCCAGGTGCTCGGCCTCCTCCGCGTCGGCTGGGTGGGTGTCGTATTCCAGCAGCCTGGTGGAGACTTGGTAGCCGGCGGCGGTCAGGTCGGCCATCAGGCTGGATAGTTCCATGGGGCGGCGCACATGCGGGGAGGCGACCACCGTGCCGGCACCGCGGCGCCGGGAGACCAGGCCTCGATCCGCCAGGGACTGTAGTGCCTGGCGTGTGGTGGGGCGGGAGACTTGCAGGCGCCGCGCCATGGAGACCTCGTCCTCGATGCGGGTCCCGGGCGTAAGGGTGCCGTCCAGTATGAGCGCGCCGAGTGTCTCCGCTATCTGTGTGTACAGCGGGAGGTCACTGGTGCGGTCAATGACAATCTCTGGCTGGTAGGGGGTGTCCGGCATGCAGGCTCTCTGGGCGGGTGATCATTGAACACATAGCGTGTCAATGAACAACATGGTACGGCGCTGCGGCGTCCGCGGGTAGGTTTGGGGACGCCAATTTCGGCTCGTGTTCTAGCCTGCTCAAGGCTGCAGGATCCTCAAGGAGATAACTATGTCCCCATCCCGGGTTGCCGTTGGCGACTACAGTCTTGAGACAATCCAGGATCTGGTCGAAGCGACTCCGCCGTCGGGTAAGAAGCGTTCGCTGGGAGTCATAGCCCTGGTAGCCACGCTTGGTTCGCTGCTTTTCGGCTACGACACCGGCGTGATCTCCGGTGCCCTCCCTTACATGTATCTGCCCGCCGACGCCGACGGCCTCGCCCTGAAGACCTGGGAGGAGGGCCTGGTCGGTACCTTCCTGTGCATCGGCGCCGCGGTGGGCGCCTCCGTTGGTGGCAAGCTCTCCGACAGGTACGGGCGGCGCCACAACATCACCATGTTGGCGATCATCTTCCTGATCGGCGCCCTGGGCTGCGCCGCCTCGCCGAGTTTCTGGATCCTGTGCCTGTTCCGGGTCATCCTTGGCTTCGCCGTCGGCGGGGCCTCCGTCACGGTCCCGGTCTTCCTCGGCGAGACCGCCCCAAAACGCATCCGCGGCACCCTGGTGGCCGTGGACCAGATGATGATCGTCTTCGGGCAATTCCTCGCCTACTCCATGAATGCCATCCTCGCCCACGCGCGCGGTGGGCCCCGGGTCACGGTCGCGAACGACGTCGTCAATTCCGCCGGTGAGACGGTCGCTCGCGCGGGCGAGACCGTCACCTGGGAGAGTGTGCAGAACCTGGCCAATGTCGTGGCGGTGTCCGGCAACGGGGTGACCTGGCGCTACATGCTGGTGCTGGCCTCGATCCCGGCCGTCGCACTGTGGATCGGTATCCGCCTCATGCCCGAGTCATCGCGCTGGTACGTGGCCAACTTGCGTATTCCAGAGGCGATCGGCTCCCTCAAGCGCGTGCGCAACGAGGAAAAGGACGGCCCCATCGCCGAGGAGATCGATGAGATGCTTCAAGTCCAGCGCAAGGAGGCCAATCAGGAGAAGTGGCGGCTGTCCCAGATCTGGCACACCAAGTGGACGCGCCACCTGCTCATTATCGGCATCATCCTGGGGCTGGCCGACCAGATGACGGGCATCAACACCGCCATGTACTACACGCCGAAGGTGCTCGCCGCCGCCGGTCTGCCCATGAGTGACGCCATCTCGCTCAACGTGATTTCCGGAGGCGTGTCCTTCATCGGCTCGGCGGTCGGCCTGTGGCTGGTTACCAAGTTCGCCCGCCGCCACGTCGGCATCTATCAGGAGACCAGCATCGTGATCTCGTTGACCCTGCTGGCCGCGGTGTTCTTCTTTCTCATTCAGCCCTACCAGAATGAGGACGGCGACATCATTGGCGCCCCGACCTTCGCACCCTTCCTGGTGCTGATCATTGTGAGCCTGTTCGTATTCGCCAAGCAGTCGGGCACGGTCAGTTGGGTTATCGTCGCCGAGATCTTCCCCAGCAAGATCCGCGGCACGGCCGTCGGACTCGCCATCGGTGCGCTGTGGATCGCCAACGCCATCGTCGCCGCCGTGTTTCCGATCATGATGGAGGGGCTGGGCGGGGCGCTGACCTACCTCATCTTCGCTGCGGTCAATGTCGTATCGCTCATCTTCTACATCAAGTTCGTGCCCGAGACGAAGTACGACTCCCTAGAGGAGCTGGAGGAGCGCTTCGAGCGGGAATACAGCTGACCTCCCGTCGCCGAAGTCAGTTGAAGTGACGCGCCGAGGTCGGTCGACGGTAACGTGCACCGACCTCGACGACGTCGGGCGGGGGCGCCGGGTTGAACGTCAGCCGGTGGAGGAGGCGCGGACAACCAGGTGCCCCTCGGCACCGACGTCCTGAGGCGGGGGAGGGTTGTTTGGCCGTCGCAGTAGGGCATCGGCCCGCTCGACGACGAGGCGCACGGCGTCGCGGGCCATCTGCTGATCCGGTTGATTCAAGCTGGTGAGCGCGAACTCCGCCCGCCGTGCCAGATAGGTGTTGTCGTAAGAGGCCAGTGGCACGCGCCCCGTGCCCTCGGGCCCCAGCTCCCGCAGCACGGCGACGGCGTCGATGGCGAGCATGTCGTTGTGGGTGATCAGCCCCATTCGCGGTGTGCCGGCGTCCAGCAGTCGGCGTATGGCGGTGCCGGCGTCGTCGTCGCCCGCTTCCGCGGTGTTCAGAACCAGTCCGGCGCTGTGGGCGGCCCGGGTCAGGGACTTCCCGCGGATCAGGCGAGAGGCGTCGTCGTCCATTCTGGGCGTCACGTATCCCAAGGAGTTGACTCCCCGCGAGAGAAGGTGGGAGACGATCTGCTCGGCGGCGTGCCGCTCGTCGATGTGGACGGCGTCGACATGTCCGCCCGGGGAGCGTCGACTAATCACGCAGGTGGGCGTCTCCTCGCCCAATGCGACCAGCTGTGCGTTCGTCAGCCACGGGGACACCAGGATTAATCCGAGTACGCGCACGCCCAGGAGGGAGTCGATGGCCCGCCGCAGACGCTCCTGATCTTCGGCGCCGACGGTGACGAAGACCGTGAGCCCCGCCTGGGCGGCGGCGGCGTCCAGGGAACGGGAGACCTGTTCGAAGAAGGCGTTGCGGAGGTTGGGCAGTACCAGGCCGATCGTGGTGGAGCGCTGGCGCGCCAGCGCCGAGGCCGCCGTGTTGATCCGGTAACCGAGCGAATCGGCCACCTGCATGATGTGTGCGCGCGTGTCCTCGGCGACCCGCGGGGAGCCGCTCAGCGCCAGGGAGACCAGGCTGCGGGATACCCCGGCGGCAGCGGCGACGTCGGACTGGGTGACGTCGTGACCGTTGGCGGCCATTAGGTACTCCATCCTGCCCGCTTCGGCGAGGATGCGGACAAGGAGACTCTAGCCGATAGCAAAGCGTGCGGAGGGAGCGGGACGCGCGGATGCCGTCGGGTGCGCGGGAGATTGTGGCGCTCGCGGACGCCGTCGTCGTCGCGCCGGCGGATCCCGCTATCCTGTGCCGGTGACGACATCTCCCCATGGTGCCACCGGGGAGGAGGGCCGGATCGGCCCCGTCCTCGTGGTGGACTTCGGTGCCCAGTACGCCCAGCTGATCGCCCGCCGTGTGCGCGAGGCGAGCGTGTACTCCGAGATCGTGCCCCACAGCATGCCGGTGGCGGACATGCTCGCCAAGCAGCCGGCCGCCATCATCCTGTCCGGCGGGCCCGCCTCCGTGTACGCCGACGGCGCCCCGAGCGTGGACCCGGCCCTGTTCGAAGCGGGCGTGCCGGTGTTGGGCATCTGCTACGGCTTCCAGACGATGGCTCAGGCCCTCGGCGGCACCGTCGGGCGCACCGGCACCCGCGAGTACGGGCACACCGACACCGACGTCGACCCCGACTCCTGCCTGTTCGCCGGCACCCCCGTCCGGCAGGCGGTGTGGATGAGCCACGGCGACGCCGTGCAGGCCGCCCCGGCCGGATTCACCGTCACCGCCTCCACCTCGCAGACGCCCGTGGCCGCCTTCGAGGACCCCGCCCGGCGCCTGTACGGGCTGCAGTGGCACCCCGAGGTCATGCACTCGCAGTTCGGCCAGCGGGCGCTGGAGAACTTCCTCCGCGACGGCGCCGGCATCCCCGCCACCTGGACGCCGGGCAACATCATCGACGAGCAGGTCCAGCGCATCCGCGAGCGGGTGGGCGACGCCCACGTCATCTGCGGCCTGTCCGGCGGCGTCGACTCCTCCGTGGCGGCGGCCCTGGTGCACCGGGCCATCGGGGACCAGTTGACCTGCATCTTCGTGGACCACGGCCTGCTGCGCGCCGGCGAGCGCGAGCAGGTGGAGCGCGACTACGCCCGGGGCATGGGCATCCGCGTGATCACCGTGGACGAGTCCGAGCGCTTCCTGACCGCACTCGCGGGCGTCACCGAGCCGGAGGCCAAGCGCAAGATCATCGGCCGGGAGTTCATCCGCTCCTTCGAGGCCGCCCAGCGGCGCGTGATCGCGGAGGTCGGCGCCGCCGGCGGCGAGATCAAGTTCCTGGTGCAGGGCACGCTGTACCCGGACGTGGTGGAGTCCGGCGGCGGGGAGGGCGCCGCCAACATCAAGAGCCACCACAATGTGGGCGGGCTGCCCGAGGATCTGGACTTCGAGCTGATCGAGCCGCTGCGGGCGCTGTTCAAGGACGAGGTGCGCGCGATCGGGCGGGAGCTGGGCGTGCCCGAGGGGATTGTGGCCCGCCAGCCCTTCCCCGGGCCGGGTCTGGGCATTCGCGTCATTGGCGAGGTGACGGCGGAGAACCTGCGGATCCTGCGGGCCGCGGACGGCATCGCCCGCGAGGAGCTGACGGCGGCCGGACTGGATGAGGAGATCTGGCAATGCCCGGTGGTGCTGCTGGCCGATGTGCGCTCGGTGGGCGTGCAGGGCGACGGGCGCACCTACGGGCATCCGGTGGTGCTGCGGCCGGTGAGCAGTGAGGACGCGATGACGGCGGACTGGACGCGTCTGCCCTACGACGTGCTGGCCCGCATCTCCACGCGCATCACCAACGCCGTTCCCGAGGTCAACCGCGTGGTGCTGGACGTGACCAGCAAGCCCCCCGCCACCATCGAGTGGGAGTAGTCGTCGGAGTCTCCCTGACCGCCAGGCATAGCTAGCAAATAGGTATATTTTGCACCGCATAGCTGGTATGATTTGTCTTGACGGAAAGAGGCATGTCATGGCAATGAGACAGATCGCCACGAGGATCGACGCGGAGCAGGCGGAGCTCTTCAAGGAGACCACGAGAAAGCTCGGCACTACCCCGGCGGACGTGCTGCGCATGTTCGTGACCGCCTTCAACAGTCACCGTGGCTTCCCCTACGACGTGCGCCTCTCGGAGGACGTCGAGCCGTTCGCCACCGAGGAGGACGCCACCAGGTTTGCGACAGACCTCTCCCTGAGGGCGATCAATGAGACGCGGTGAGGTTTGGACGCTGCGCGACGATGCCTACGCTAGCAAGGCGCGACCGGTCGTTGTCGTACAGAACGATGAGCTGACAGGCTTCGGATCGGTTGTCCTGTGCCTATTCACGAGCTTCGACTCGCGCGACATCCCCACGAGGGTCCCTATCGAGCCGAGTGAAGGCAATGGACTTGCGAAGCCGAGCTACGTGATGACCGAGAAGATCGTCACTGTGGACAAACAACTTCTCGGAAAGCGAGTTGGCATCCTGGGCAAGGATGACATGGCCGAGGTCTCGCGGCAGTTGGTCGTCGTCTTGGGCCTGGAATAGGCGCAGCCTGAAGGGGCTCTTCCGGTTTGGGGCGGGGGAGCTTACGCGTGGGGCTGCGTGCCCGGGGCGGAAGTGTCATTTTTGATGACAAACACTCTCGATGCCGGCGAGAGCCGACCCAGCACCCGCATGATTCCAACGTTTTGTTCGCTGCCGCCAACGCCCCCGGACTCGTTTGTCATCGATTTTGACATCTTGGCTGCCTACTGATCGGGAGTGGGTGGCCTCTTCCGCGCCGCCCTGGGGGATGGCAGTAGAGTCGGGCGCGAACCCGCGCACGCGAAGATGAAGGAGACCGCCGTGGACTTCACCTCCAACCAACGCCCCGCCGACATGGAGCGCATCACCACCCCCGAACTGGCGGACGCCTTCATCGCCGAGGCCGTCGACGCCGTGCGCGCGCAGGTCGGCGACGGCAAGGTGCTGCTCGCCCTGTCCGGCGGCGTCGACTCCTCCGTCGTCGCCGCCCTGCTCATCAAGGCGATCGGCAAGCAGCTGATCAGCGTCCACGTCAACCACGGCCTCATGCGCAAGGGCGAGTCCGAGCAGGTGATCGAGGTCTTCCGGGACGGACTGGACGCCAACCTCGTGTACGTCGACGCCACGGACCGGTTCCTGAACCTGCTGGCGGGCGTGGCCGAGCCCGAGGCCAAGCGCAAGCTCATCGGTGCCGAGTTCATCAACGTGTTCGCCGAGGAGGCGGCGAAGCTGGAGGGGGTCGGCTTCCTGGGGCAGGGCACCATCTACCCCGACATCCTGGAGTCCGCCGACGGCGTGAAGGCCCACCACAACGTCGGCGGCCTGCCCGAGGACATGGACTTCGAACTGGTTGAGCCCGTCAAGCTGCTGTACAAGGACGAGGTGCGCGTGGTCGGCCGCCGACTCGGCCTGCCGGAGTCCATGGTGGAGCGCCAGCCCTTCCCCGGCCCGGGGCTGGGGGTGCGCTGCCTGGGCGCCATCACCCGCGACCGCCTGGAGGCTCTGCGCGAGGCCGACGCCGTCGTCCGTGAGGAGATCGAGGCCGCCGGCCAGGACATCTGGCAGTACTTCTGCGTGGTACCGGATATGCGCGCCACCGGCGTGCGCGACGGCGCGCGCGCCTTCGACTGGCCCGTCATCATCCGCTGCGTCAACACCGTCGACGCCATGACCGCCGAGGTGCCCGAGCTCGACTGGGCGCTGCTGCGCCGGATCACCGCCCGCGTCCTGGCGGAGGTCCCCGGCGTGTGCCGTGTGGCCTACGACCTCACCCCCAAGCCCGTCGGCACCATCGAGTGGGAGTAGTCGGGCTTCGAGCCGTCCCCTAAGAAGGAGAAACCATGCGTAATGAAATAACGAGCAACAACACCGTCGACGGCGATGCGGCAAGGCGGATGGATTTCCGCAGTGACACGGTCACGCATCCCACGCCGGCCATGCGTCGGGCCACGGCGGACGCCGAGGTGGGCGACGACGTCTACCAGGACGACCCGACCACCAACCGCCTGGAGCAGCTGGCCGCCGAGACGGTGGGCAAGGAGGCGGCACTTTTCGTCGCCTCGGGCACGATGGGCAATCAGCTCGCGCTCATGTCGCACACCGTCAAGGGGCAGGAGGCCATCGTCGGCGCCGACAGCCACATATTCATGCACGAGGTGGGCGCGGCCGCGGTGCTTTCAAGCCTGAATCTGCGCCCCCTGGCCTTCCCGGACGGTGTGCCCGACGCGGCACAGATCCGAGGCGCCATCCGCTCCAGCGACATTCACGAGCCGGCCACGGGCCTGATCTGCTTGGAGAATGGGCTCGCCAATGGTCGCGTGGTGCCGGTGAGCGTGATGCGGGAGGTGCAGGAGGTCGGGCGCGCACACGGCATTCCCGTGCACCTGGACGGCGCCCGCCTGTTCAACGCCGCCACGGCCCTGGGTGTCAAGGCGAGTGAGCTGGCCGCATGCGTCGATAGCGTGCAGTTCTGCCTGTCTAAGGGACTGTGTGCGCCCGTGGGCAGCATGCTCTGCGGGGACGCCGCATTCATTGCGCGTGCCCGCAAGTACCGCAAGCTGCTCGGCGGCGGCATGCGACAGACCGGCGTGCTCGCCGCCGCCGGCATCCTCGCCATCGAGGAGATGACGCAGCGCCTGCATGAGGACCACGCCAACGCGCGTCTGCTGGCGGAGCTGCTGAACGAACTCCCGGGGGTGGAAGTCGATCTCGACGCGGTACAGATCAACATGGTGTTCGCGACCTTCGACTGGCCCGATCTTGCCGGCCTCAAGAGCTGGCTGGCCGAGCGTGGCGCCATCATCGGCCAGCCGGACGGACAAGTCGTGCGCTTCCTGACCAACAACGACGTTAACGACACCGACTGCCGCAGGCTGGTGGCGCTGCTGGAGGAGTATGCCGCTCGCTGACGCTGCCGACGGCGAGGACCCGGTCAGAACCCGGTGCCGGAACCTACAATCGCGCCCGATGACGATTGATGACGATGTGCCGGTGACACGTCCGTCACGCGCGGGGGCCGGGCCCTTGCCAAATGATGTCTCAGAGGACGCCAACGTGCCCGGCTCGCCGCTACTCGCCCGGCTGCGAGCGGAGAAGGCGGAGAGGATCAAGGGCGGCATCTACCACCGCCTCCAGATCGACCTCACCTACTCCTCGAACCGGATCGAGGGCAGTCGGCTCTCCGAGGACCAGACCCGCCTCATCTTCGAGACCCGCACGCTTGATGCCTCCGAGGGGCCGGTGCGCGTCGACGACGTCGTCGAGACCTCTAACCACTTCCGCGCCATCGACGCCGTGATCGACCACGTGGGTGAGCCGCTCACCGAGGACGCGCTCAAGCGTCTGCATCGCATTCTCAAGGCGGCGACCGGCGACGCCGCCAAGGAGTGGTTCGCCGTCGGTGACTACAAGCGCGTGCCCAACGAGGTCTCCGGGATGCCGACAACGCCGCCCGAAGAGGTGCCCGAGGCGATAGGTGCGCTCCTGGCTCGCTACGGTCCGGCTGAGCGCCATACCCTGGAGGAGATTATTGACATGCATGTGCGCCTCGAGCGCATTCACCCCTTCCAGGACGGCAATGGCCGGGTCGGCAGGCTGATCATGCTGGGTGAGTGCTTGGCAAGCGACGTCGTGCCCTTCGTCATCACCGATGAAATGAAGGCCTTCTACTACCGGGGCCTGCGTGAATGGGACTCGCAGCCCGGGTTCCTGTTGGAGACCTGCCGTGCAGCCCAGGACCGCTTCAAACAGCACCTCGACTACTTCCGCATTCCCTACGCAGAATGAGTGAGCAGCGTTGCAAGGGCGGTATTTTGCCCTAAAATCACGCGTCATGACAATCGGCGACGATGCTGTACTGATTCGGCCGCTGCGCCCCGAGGAGGCGCCTCTGCTGGAGGACTTCCTGCTGGAGGCCGTATACGTGCCCGAGGACTTCACCGGGCAGGTGCCGCGCAGCGTCATTTACGACGACCCCATGTGCCGCGCCCACTTCGAGGGCTTCGGAACGCTGCCGGATGACCGGGCGCTGGTTGCGGAAGTTGACGGTCGCGTGGTCGGTGCCTGCTGGGTGCGCACCACCGACTGCTACGGCCGTTTGGACGACTCGACGCCGGCATTCGCGATCTCCCTTTACCGGGAGTACCGGGGCCGGGGAATCGGCACCCGAATGCTACGGTGCATGCTCGAACAGCTGCGGGAGGCCGGCTACGCGCGTGCCTCACTCGGCGTTGTCAAGGCCAACCGGGCCGTGCACCTGTATGAGCGGCTGGGCTTCCGGATCGTGGGCGACGGCTTTGACGACACCGAATGGCTCATGGTGCGTGAGCTCCAAGACGCGCCAGCCGCGGCAGGCTTATCCCTTACAGTCGGGGCGCAACGCGGCACTGCCCCGTGAATGCAGGCAGCCGGGGCCGTTTGAGCCACGCTGAATTCGCCTACTGAAGGGAGCCCGCATGAAGCTCGACAAGCGCGTCGTCGGCCTGCTCGCGGGCATCCTCGCCTGCGCCCTGGTGTGGGTCGTCCCGCTGGACGGCCTCGCGCCCATCTCCGCCGCCGGCCAGCACTGCCTGGCCCTCACCCTCATGACCGTGGTGTGGTGGGCGACGGGCGTGGCCCAGCCCGCCTACGTGTCGGCCGTCTACCTGGCCCTGCTCATCCTCACCGGCACGGCCGATACGGGCACGGTGTTCGCGTCATGGACCAAGATGCAGATGTGGATGGTGATCGGTGCCTACCTGATTGCCGCCGCCGTGAAGGACTCCGGCCTGGGCGAGCGCATCGCCTACTGGTTCGCGCTGAAGTTCGTGCGCGGCTGGACCTCACTCGTGGTCAGCATCTTCGCGCTCACCTTCATCCTGTCGCTGCTCATCCCGCACCCCTTCCCGCGCGCCTTCATGATCCTGGCGGTCATGCTCGTCATCTGCGACGCCGCCAAGATGTCCCGAGCGGACAAGATCAAGGTGGGTTTCCTCGTGTTCGCGGCGGCCGCGCCCGGCTCCATGTTCTTCCTCACCGGGGACGCGACCCTCAATCCACTGGTGGCCTCCTACGCCGCAGACGGCTGCTCCTTCATCCAGTGGTTTGTCTACATGTCGGTACCCATGCTGGTCGCGACCCTGTGCACGCTGGGCCTGGGCCTGGTGCTGTTCCGGCCCGAGACGCAGATGCGTATTGACTTCGACGAGGTGCGCGTCAAGCGGGCCGCCCTCGGGACGGTCAGCACCAAGGAGAAGCGCACAGTCATCTGGCTGGTCATCGCCATCGCCCTGTGGCTGACCGAATCCGTGACCGGGCTAAACATCGGCTTCGTCACCCTGCTGGTTGGCGCCGTCCTGGCGTTGCCCGTGATCGGCGAGGTGATCACCCCGGCGACCTGGAACTCGGTGCCCGTCAACACCCTGGTGTTTCTCACCGCCGCCATGGGCATTGGCACGGTGGGTGAGGCCACCGGCATGAACGCCTGGATCGCGAGCGTGGTACTACCCGACTCCGTACCCGGTAACGCGCTGGTGCTGGCTCTGCTGATCGCCGGCATCACGGTGATCATCCACATGTTCATGGGTTCGGTCATGGCCGTGCTCGGCATCTGCGTGCCGGCGTTCATCGCGTTCACCACCGGCTCGGGCGTGAGCGACATCGCGGTGGCCATGATGGTCTTCTCCGCCATCAACATCCACTACATCCTGCCGTTCCACAACCTGGCCATCCTGGTGGGTGAGGGTGAGGACAACGCCGGCTACAGCTCAAAGGAGGCCGTGCGGATGGGAACGCCGCTCACGGCGGTCGTGTTCGTCGTCGTACTCGTGGAGGCGGTCTGGTTCCACCTGTTGGGACTCATGTGAAAGCGAAGAACATTCCAATCCGAGATCGCGGTGAGCGGGGCGCGCTGCGAATCCGGAGCCTCGTGCGGGCGCGCCCACGGGAAGCCGACCGGGTAGATTGTCCAAAATCGGCACGATCGCTCCTGAAAAGGTCGTCCAGGGGATCCACACCGTTGGAATCATGCGGCTCGGCTGGTTGCTTCGCAGACGTTTGTGCCGGATTCGGACATTCCACCAGGGAGGAACCAAATGCAGGCAGCCGTCCTGATCCGCTGACCGGCGGCCGGGTGGGGTGGCACGAGCACTCCCAAGCGACGACGGCGGCCGGCCGCTTATGGGGGCGCCATCGACCGCCGTCGTCGGGAATGCGTACCGGTTCGGGCGCTCGGTGTCAGCCGCCCAGCGTGAAGCGGCCGGCGTTGATGGCGGCGATCACGCCGCCGTCGATCAGTAGGTCCGTGCCGGTGATGAAGGCCGCCTGCTCACCGAGCAGGAAGGAGCCGGCCGCGGCGATCTCATCGGAGGTGCCCACACGGCGGGCCGGGGAGGCGTCGATCATCGCCTGGTAGTTCTCTCCGGCGGCCCGGAACTCGTCGTAGGCCAGCGGGGTGACGATGATGCCGGGGCTGATCGTGTTGATGCGGGCGCCCCGATCGCCCCAGGAGGTGGCGGCCGCCGTGCGCACCCGCAGATGGTTGGCACGCTTGGAGACCATGTAGGCGACGCCGGAGCTGGCCACGGCGTCGTGCTTGAGGAAGTCGAGTTCGGCAAGTTCCTCGGTGGGAGTCAGTGCCAGCTGACGCTCGACCTCGTCACTCAGCCGCATCATGTAACCGGTCTGGCTGGAGATGACCAGGCCGGCGCCGCCGCGCGCAATGACGTTGGCGAAGACGTCGATCGCCATGGCGGTGGCAACCAGGTCGAGGGCCACGATGTGCTCGGGCGAGGACTGGTTGGGGGAGGCGCCGGCCGTGTCGATGAAGTACCGGACTTCGCCCAGGGAGGCGGCCTTGGCGGCGAAGGCCTCGACGCTGGCCCGGTCCAGAGCGTCCACCTGCTGGGTGGCCACCTCGTATCCGGAGGCGGCCAGGTCATGGGCGACGGTCTGAAGGTTCTCGGTGGAGATGTCGCCGAGCAGAATCTGCTTGCCGTTGGCGATGCGGCGAACGATGGCGGTGCCCATGGCACCGGCACCGAGCAGCGCGATGACGGGGCGGTTCTCATTGCGGTCGAAGATCATTGTGGGGTTCCTTTCAAGAAGTTGGTGGGAGGGGAGCGGAATGCGGAACGCGTCGGCGTAGGTGTTGACCGGAGTTTGCCGGCCTGGAGCCACACCGTCGCAGCCGGGGCGACCGCGGTAAGCGCAGGACTCAGTCGGCGGGGGCCCAGGCGCCGAGGTTCTTCTCCTGGTCGGCCAGGGAGACGTTGTAGAAGCGCCTGCCGTTGGCGAGTGCGGCCACGCGCTCCATCTCCGGCTCGGTCAGGGCGAAGTCGAAGATGTCCATGTTGGCGGCAATGTGCTCGGGGTTGGTGGACTTGGGGAAGATGATGTTCCCCTTCTGGATGTGCCAGCGCAGGATCACCTGGGCGGGCGTCTTGCCATACTTGGTGCCGAGCTCGGCGAAGAGCGGCTCGTCGAGCAGGCCGGCGTCGCCGTGGCCGAGCGGGTACCAGCTCTCGACGAGCGTGCCATAGGGGGCCATGCGCTCGCGCAGCTCGTCCTGCGGGTAGTAGGGGTGGCACTCCACCTGGTTGACCGACGGCTTGATGGTGGCTGCGGCCATGAGGTCCTCCAGGTTGGCGGATTCGAAGTTGGAGATGCCGATGGACCGCACCTTGCCGGCCGCGACGGCGCGCTCCATGTCCTTCCAGGCGCCCTTGTAGTCGCCGAACTGCTGGTGGAGCAGCAGCAGGTCGATGTAGTCGGTGTCCAGGCGCTCCAGCATCTTGTCTATGGCGGCCGCGGTGGCGCCCTCGCCGTACTCGCTGGGCCACAGCTTGGTGGTGATCCAGATGTCTGAGCGGTCGATGCCGCTGGCCTTGACCGCGCGGCCCACGGAGCGCTCGTTCTGGTAGGCGTGCGCGGTGTCGATGTGGCGGTAGCCCAGTCGCAGGGCCTCGGCGACGGCGGTCTCGGTGGGTTCGCCGTCGGGCACGAGGTACACGCCCATGCCGAACTGGGGGATGCGGTTGCCGTCGTTGAGGGTGAGGTAGGTCTGGTGCTTCAGGCTCGATGCGGGGGCCATGCGGGAGTCCTCTCTGCTCGTCGGTTGGTTCGTACTCAACCTAGGAGCGCGCGGGCGCGGCGTCGATGGTCTCTTTCGGTACGAATGGGTGGATAAGCAACTCGGAAGGCAACTTGGTGCCGTTAACTGCTGCGGCCCGGATCCGGGGCGAGCAGGGACATGCGGCCGAGGAGGAGAGCATCCGCTCTGGCGATGCGGCTCGGCCGGCCCTACCTGCTCGTCGTGACGCCAAAACGCCGACTGGAATGACGCCATATGCCTGGTTGAAGCGACGCCAACTGCCCGGTTAGAATGAAGCCAACTCCAGGATTGGGGTGGGTTTCGCGCTGGATCGCAGGAGGAAGTCGATGGCCGACGTGAGTTACCGGCATCGTGTCGTTGACCCGCTTATCAGCGAGATCCTGGGCTACTCAGGTGGTCTTCTCATCGAAGGCGTGCGTGCCTGCGGCAAGACCATGACCGGACGGCAGCATGCCGCATCCGAGGTCGCTCTGGACTCGGGCCTGCCGCAGATACGCGCTGCGCTTGACCTTGATCCCGCGCTGCTGCTGGAAGGGAAAACTCCCAGGCTGATCGACGAATGGCAGCTTGCGCCAGACCTGTGGAACGCGGTACGGCGGGAGGTTGACGCCAGGCAACACCCCGGACAGTTCATACTCACCGGTTCCTCGGTTCCCGCTGAGGATGCTACGCGGCACTCTGGTGCCCACCGGATCTCCAGGGTGCGTCTGCGTCCGATGACTCTGTTCGAGCGCGGCCTGGGTGCAGGGAGCGTTTCGTTGACGGCACTGTTCGACGGCGAGGAGCCGCCACCCGCGCTTGACTCCGGCACGAGCGTCCGGGAGGCGCTGGATGCGCTGGTTCACGGCGGCTGGCCGGGTGACGTCGATGCCACCACCGCGCAGGCACAGCGGTATCTGCGCGACTATGTGGAGGACGTCGTCAGCATCGACATGGGGCGGCTCGATGGGGAGCCGCGTCGCGATCCGATCAGGTTGCGAGCGCTTCTGCGCTCGCTTGCGCGCCATATCGCCACCGAGGCTTCATTCACCACCATCGCGAAGGACGTGACGACTCAGGCGCTCAGCGCGGAGACGGCAGCGAGCTACATCAATGCCCTTAGGCGGCTCTTCATTGTCGACGAGCAGCCTGCGTGGGCCCCGCACTTGCGCTCACGCTACGCCGTACGTACCTCGTCCAAGCTCCATTTCGTGGATCCTGCCCTGGCCGCAGCCGTCACCGGGACCTCGGCGGAGCGCCTGATGCAGGACTTGGAGACCGCCGGGTTGTGGTTCGAGTCGCAAGTTGTGCAGCATCTGCGCACCTTCGCCGAGTTGCGGGGCGGGCATGTCTACCACTATCGGGACAAGTCGGGAAAGGAGGCCGACGCCGTCGTCGAGTTCGACGACGGACGTTGGGCTGCTTTTGAAGTCAAATTGGGGCAACGGCAGATAGCGAAGGCCCAGGATTCCCTAGCCGCGTTCGTGGCGGACATCGACACGCGACGTACGCCCGCGCCGGTCTTCACCGCCGTCGTGACCGCCGACGGGCCCACCATGAAGCTGGCCGACGGCGTCCTCACCTTTCCCCTGAGCGCCCTGCGTCCGTGAGCAGCGATTGGGGAAGCGGGGGGATGCAACAACCCGTTGCTCGACGGCGTGTGCCAACTGTGCTGTTCTTGTGTGGCGGCATCACCGGGGGTCGCGGAAGAGGAGGCCGACATGGCAATCGGAGAAGTCATCGCTGAGGTTCGGGCGTTGCGGGGGATGACGCAGGACGAACTGGCGCAGCGGGTCATGGTGACCCGGCAGGCGGTCTCACGCTGGGAGACCGGCGCCACCACGCCTGGCATCGACATGTGCAAGCTGCTGGCCACCGCGCTGGAGGTGCCGGTCACCCGCCTTCTTGAGGCGCCGCCCGGGCCGCACTGCCAGAGCTGCGGCATGCCCATTCCGAAGGAGGAGCAGCACGGCAGCGAGATCGACGGGACGAAGTCTGAGGACTACTGTGCCTGGTGCTACCAGGACGGCGCCTTCGTCGGCCCGGAGACCCTGGAAGAACTGATCGAGTACAGCGCCCCGTACATGTCCGAAGGCGTGCACATCACCGAGGACGAGGCCATCTCCTACATGAGTGCGGTACTGCCCCACCTGCGGCGCTGGAAAGAGTAGTGGGCCACAGGAGGCAGCTCGCCTCAGGCGCAGCGCCCCAGGCCTTCTCGCCGAGTGGCGGAGCGGGTGCGTCTTCACCGCTACCGGGACAAGCCGAGAAAGCAGCCTGACGGAGCCTTCGCCGTGCCGGCTTCATAAACAAACGGCGTCGGGCCGGCGCCCATGACCGCAGTGATGTGTCAGGGCGCCGGCCCGGATGGAGGGGCGTAAGCGAATTACTCGACGGCGACGAAGACTTTGTCTGCAATCATGCCGGGTTGCACCGCTAGGACACCGTCCTGAGCAGTGGCCGAAGGAACCGACAGCGCTACATTGCCCGACACACTGCCCCCGTTGTAGAGCGCGGTTCCCGTATCAATGTCGTCGGGTGTCACCGCCATTGTGTCGAAACCGTCGATGGTTACTCCATCGGGAGTGACGTATGCGACGCTGGCCGAGTCGGGATACTCCCCATTGGGGTCATTGCCCAGGTAGGTGATCGAGTAGTTGATGAGTATGTACTCATACCCGTCGGCGGGTGCCTCGTTGAACTCGTTCTCGGCGAGTACTGCGTCGGTGGCGTCGAATGTCACCGAGTTCACGACTACCTTCCACTCGGCGCCGGAGACCTTCGATCCCAGCGGCAGTGGCTGCTCTCGCGTTCCCGTCTGCGCATCCGCCGCGGCGTCGTCCTCCTCGGGCGCTGCCTGCACGTCGGGTGCCGCAGAGAACGTGCTCTCAGAGCCGCCCAGGGCGTCGTCGACGGCCTCGGTAGCTGCGCCGAGGAATACCATCGGGCTCACGACGCCGCCGACCACCGCCACAATGATCGCGGTGACGGACGGCCAGAGTCGTTCGCCCCTACGGAACAGGGCAACCAGGCCGAGGATGAATGCGATCGGCAGCAGAATCCAGCCGATGACGAGCGCTCCTGGGATGCAGGCGAAGATGATGCCGACGATCCCGCACACCAGAGCGATGATCCCAATAACGCTCTGACGCTTCTTCGCAGAGTGATTGACGGGAGCGGGAGGTTGAGTAGGAGAGGTCATGTCAGCTCCTGATTGTCGGTAAACGGATGATGAGAGTTGAGGGCGGCGGCCGCCGGAAGATTATGCATGAACTCAGGGGTGCGGAAACACTCAATATCCGTTGAGGTAAATGCTATTGCGCTCTAAGCCGTTCATGCATGTGGTTGTAAATGCGGGCGACGATAAGAAGATGCAGTGGAGAGTCTTGAAAGCATCGAGTCGGGGTCGCAATGCGTCCTGTGTGATTGGGGAGAAGGTGCCGAGAGCGAGGGGGCGTCTATAATCCGAATTGCGATGCAGGCCTCAGCTGTGTCGGTCCTGCCCACACCGCAAGGGTTGCTGGTTAATTCCGATCCGGACCTGGTCAACTATGTGGGCGCGCACGACGCCCCCATGTTCATCTGGCACTGCGCGGATGACCCGGTGGTCGATCCGCGGGACACCACTGCGCTCGTGGCGGCGCTGCAGGCCGCCGACGTGCCGTGCGAATACCACTTGTTCGCCCACGGCGGCCACGGCCCGGCCGCTCAGCCCTGATGCTCAGTTGCTCGCGTATCGGCCGTCCCACACCACGTGGCGGTAGTTATCCCTGTCTGTGTCGCCCTCGGTCGAGATGCACACGATCCTTGCATCCGCGCCGAGGCGCAGAGAACGCCGCAGCGGGGCATAGCAATCCCTGCGCAATAGCTCTGCCACGGTGCCCAGCGTGGCGGCACCGCTCTCACCGGAGATGATTCTCCTGTCGCTGCCCAGAGGATTACCGAGAATGCGCATGCCCGTGGCCGCGACTTCGTCGGGGATGGTCAGGAAGGCGTCGGCGTATTGATGCAGGATCTTCCAGGCGATGCCGCAGGGCTCGCCGCAGGACAGCCCTGCCATGATCGTGTGCGGATCCTTCACCGCGTGGAGCGTTCCGTCGTCGGCGGCCGCCGTACGGTAGATGCAGTCCGCCCCCTCCGGCTCCACGATCAGGACCATCGGGCGGCTCTCCCCGTAGTGGTTCGCAAGGAAGGCCGCCATGGCACCGGCCATGGAGCCCACGCCGGCTTGCAGGAACACATGGGTCGGTATGGCACCGTTCAGTTGCTCCAGGAGCTCCGCGCCCATGGTGGTGTACCCCTCCATGATCCAACTCGGGATCTCCTCGTAGCCGGGCCACGACGTGTCCTGTACCAGCACCCAGCCGTGCTCCTCGGCTTGCGCGGCGGCGAACCGCACAGCGTCGTCGTAGCTCAGATCGGTGATGCGGGCGTTGGCTCCCAGGGCCTGGATGTTCTTCAGCCGTTCTCTCGCACTCCCTCGAGGCATGTACACCACGCTTTGGAGGCCAAGGCGGTTTGCCGTCCAGGCGACACCTCGCCCGTGGTTTCCGTCCGTCGCTGTGACGAAGGTGAGCGTTCCGAGCGCCTCGCGGGTCTCATCGCTCGTGAGGACGGGGTAAGGAAGGTCGGACAGCTCCCGACCCAGGCGTTGTGCAAGGACACGCCCCATGGCATAGCTGCCGCCCAGAACCTTGAAGGCATTGAGTCCGAAGCGCTCGCTCTCGTCCTTGACCTTAAGGGAGGCGACGCCGAGGTGGGAGGCCAAGTCGTCCAGGTTGGCGAGCGGGGTCTGGCGGTACTCCGGGAAACTCCGGCACCAAGCTCGCGCGCGCTCCGCGTTCTCGAGACCGTATCTGTGGATCGGCACATTCGGGTTCTCAGGCTTTGCGCCCAGAACGGCTCTGATCGTTCCCATGCCCTGCTCCCTTGCCCTTGAAGGCGGCGTGCGTGAATACAGCGGAGCCGACTGTGCGGGCAGTCCGCAGTTACAGCCTATCCATGCTTCGCGTACTCTCCGGCGACGCGGCTCCGTTACGTGCGTGCGACCAGCCCCGCCTTTCTGACTCTCTAAGCGCTTCCCCTCGGGCGTGGCGGGCCGCCGTCGCCATCGTCCTCGACGCCGTCACGAACGCGGCGCGCATCGACAGGGCTGGCTTCTCGGGCTGCTTCGTGATCCCGTGGGAGTCATGGGCGTTGGCGCCGACTGACGCAACGGATCCGGTCCAACTGACGCAACGGATCTGGTCCAACTGACGCAACGGATCCGGTCCAACTGACGCAACGGATCCGGTCCAAGTCGCGCAATCGGGTAGGCTAGCGGCATAAAGTTGCGGGTTTCGGAAGCTGGAGGAACGAGCTATGCGCTACCTGCCACGACTCGCAGACGACCTGCTTGGCGAGGCCCTGGCGATCAGCGGTGCGGTGCAAGTCAGGGGACCGAAGTGGTGCGGCAAAACCGCTACCTCCTTGCAACAGGCCGGCAGCGTCATCTACCTCCAGGATCCTGACCGCAGTCGGTCCTACCTCGCGCTGGCGGATGCAAAGCCCTCCGCGCTGCTGGAAGGGGAGACGCCGCGACTCATAGACGAGTGGCAGATGGCGCCGCAGCTGTGGGATGCGATCCGCTTCGCCGTCGACCGTCGCGGCGAGCCGGGGCAGTTCATACTCACCGGCTCATCCACGCCGACTGTACAGGGGATGCACTCCGGCGTTGGGAGGATTGCCTCCCTGGTCATGCGGACCATGACGCTCTTCGAGTCGGAGGACTCCGCTGGGCAGGTGTCTCTAAAGGCGCTTTTTGACGGAGAAACGGAGATAGCCGGCGTCGCCACGCTTGACGTGGAAGACATGGCGCGGGTGCTCTGCCGCGGCGGCTGGCCTGCCGCCGTCACCGCAGGTGCAGCGGTGCCGGCTGGGCGCCTGGCAAGGAACTACGTTGAGGGGTTGGTCGACTCCGACGTAGCGCGCATGGATGGTGTCACCCGGAACGCCACTCGCATGCGTGCGCTCATGCGCGCCTATGCGCGTCATGTCTCCACTCAGGCCTCACAGGCCACGATCGCGGCCGACCTCGCGGTTGATGAAGCCTCCATGGCGCCTAACACGGTAAGCGACTATCTCGACGCATTATCGCGCGCCTACGTGATCGAGGATCTGCCTGCATGGAACCCCGCGCTGCGTTCGAAGACCGCGATAAGAACCAGCCCGACCCGTCACTTCGTGGACCCATCGATTGGTACTGCCGTCATGCGCTGGACTCCGGCTGACCTGTTACGTGACTTCGAGACCTTCGGACCGCAGTTCGAATCGCTGTGCGTGCGCGACCTAAGGGTCTACGCCGAAGCCAACGACGGGACGCTCTTCCACTACCGCGACAAGACCGGTCTGGAGGCGGATGCCGTCATCGTCCTCGCCGACGGACGGTGGGCGCCGGTCGAGGTAAAACTCGGCTCCGCGCAGCTTGACGATGCTGCTGCCCACCTGCGTCGTTTGCGGGACCGTGTGGACTTGGATCGAATGGGCGAGCCGTCCTTCCTTGCGGTGATTACCGCTGGAGCCACCGCTTACCGCCGAGATGACGGCGTTTTCGTCATCCCCCTGGCTTGTCTGCGCAACTGATACCGCGGTGCTGGCGTGATCGCGTGACGGGCATCCCGACGACGCGCCGCCGGTCAAATTCGGGAACGCGACTCCCGAATTTCGCCACTCGTGGCCGTCCGACGCACGGCGTGCTGGTCTAGCCCGGTCGGGCCGTGATGCGACTGCTCGCGTTTGAAGGTGTGGCGTCCTGCGACCGTTGGCCGGGGTTCGTCCGAGCTGCCGGTGCTCTTTCCATAGGCGCGGCCGACCCCACGGTGGCATGCGTGCCCATATCCCATGCCGCTCCTAAGTGTCCATCCGTCGCCACTTTCGTTTGACGACAACGGTGCTTTCTGTTGGAAACCGCTTCTTATCGGCGCAAACACGTTGTTCCCAGTGGGCGGTGAGGGAATGCCAAGTTGAAAATGGCGACGGATGGACACTTTCGTCGTTGTGCGCGGAAGGATTGCGGCCGTGTCGCCGGGGCCTGCGCTCGTCGGGCCGCCACGAGGGGCACTGCCAGAACCTGGCTGTGCGGGCTCCGCCCGGGGCACGCTAAGGCCGGGGCGACGGCGTCGCCGCCCCGCGCCCGAACGCGCATACCGACTCACGTACCCAAGGAGACTCTGACATGGAGTACACCAAGCTCGGAACCACGGACATCACCATCCCCCGCCTGTGCATCGGCGGCATGAGCTTCGGGGAGGTCTTCCCCGACTCCCACCAGTGGTCCATCGACCAGAGCGCCACCCAGGAAGTGATCGCCCGCGCCCTGGAGCTGGGCGTGAACTTCATCGACACCGCCAACGTCTACGCCCGCGGCACCAGCGAGGAGTTCATCGGCGCCTCCCTGAAGAACCTCGGCGTCAAGCGGGAGGATGTGGTACTCGCCTCGAAGGTCTACTTCAACGAGGGGCACCTGTCCCGGGAGGCGATCAACCGGGAGATCGAGGGCAGCCTCAAGCGCCTGGGCACCGACTACCTGGACCTGTACATCATCCACCGCTTCGACTACGACACCCCGGTCGAAGAGACCATGGAGGCGCTGGACGGCCTGGTGAAGGCGGGCAAGGTCCGGGCGCTGGGCGCCTCGGCCATGTATGGCTACCAGCTGCACAACCTGCAGCTGGCTGCGGACGCGGGCGGCTGGACTCGCTTCGCCTCCATGCAGAACCACTACAACCTGCTCTACCGCGAGGACGAGCGCGAGCTGATCCCCGTGTGCCAGCAGTACGGCATGTCCCTGACGCCGTACAGCCCGCTGGCCTCCGGTCACCTCACCCGACCCACCTGGGACTCCGACTCCGTGCGCTCCACCACCGACAAGGTCATGAGCAGTAAGTACGACCGCGACCGCGAGATCGATATGCCCATCATCGAGCGCGTGGCCGAGACCGCCGAGAAGCACGGCGTTCCCATGGCGGACGTGGCTCTGGCCTGGCACTGGGCACGGGGTGTGGCCGCGCCGATCGTCGGCTGCTCGCGGCCCAGCCGGGTCGACGACGCCGTGCGCGCCCTGGACCTGAAGCTTACCGACGAGGAGATCGCCTACCTGGAGGAGCCCTACCAGCCCCACGAGCTGGTCGGCCCGCTCGCCCGCCCCGGCGACAAGCCGCTCGCAGGCACCACCGTGAGCAAGTAACCGGATCGCGAATGCAGCTCCTCCGCCCCGGCGTTGCCTACCGGGCTCGCCGGGGCGGAGCTGCACCTGCATGCTGACTGCGCGCATGCGGTGGGTAGGACTGTCGAAGCCGGGACAAGCCACAGCCGGGCTGGACGAGCGTGCGCCTGCCCAGTAACGTCGGACGCATGAGGAAGTAGCGATGCCCCACGGGCGCACGGAACCAGGCTCAACCCATGAGGCCGTGCCCGGGGTGCAGCATCGCTGACCTCCATACCGATGGGCCACCGGCCTGAGCTCGCACCGCGTCCGGCGCAGATGGAACCCGCCCCAGCGGGTGTGCACCCCTCCGCACCAGTACGGCCTCATCGGACAGTCCTTATCGCGAACAGCCCGCACCGCCGCACGGCCCCCCTCACCCCAGGAGGCCCGCATGCAATTCACCCTGTCCGATATCCACTACACCTACCCCGGCGCCGCCTTCCCGGCGCTGGCCGGCATCACGGTCACCTTCTCGACCGGCTGGACCGGCGTTGTCGGCGACAACGGCTGCGGCAAAACCACCCTCGCCCGCATCGCCTGCGGTGAGCTGAAACCCGACGCCGGCACGGTGGCTCCGCGCCTGGTGTCCCACTACTGTGCCCAGGACGCCGCCGCGCCACCGCCGACGCTGATGGACTTCGCCTGCGCCTATGACGAGGTCGCCACGCGGCTGCGCCGCGACCTCGGCGTCGCCGACGAGTGGGCCTGGCGCTACGACACGCTCTCGGGCGGACAGCGCAAGCTGGTCCAGGTCGCCTGCGCGCTGTGGGAGCAGCCGGACCTGCTGGTGGTTGACGAGCCGACCAACCATGCCGACGCCGCGGCCCGCGCGGCCATCCGTGCCGCCCTGGCGCATTTCAACGGCGTCGGCATCCTCATCTCCCACGACCGGGCCCTGCTGGACGCCCTGTGCGCTCAGTGCCTGTTCATGAACGCCGGTACCGCCGTCATGCGGCCGGGCGGTTACACGCAGGGCTTCGCCCAGGCCGAGCTGGAGCGGGAGAGCGCCGTCCAGCGCCGTGAGGCGGCCAAGCGGGAGCAGCGGCGCCTGGCTCGAGAGACCCAACGACGCCGCGAGGAGGCTTCCCGCACCGCCTCCCGCCGCTCCGCCCGCAACATCGCCAAGCACGACAACGACGCACGCTTCCGTCGACGCTTAGCGGTGGTGACCGGACAGGACGGCAAGACGGGCCGGCTCGCCTCCCGCATGGAGGCCCGGCTCGCCCGCGCGAACGCCCAGGTGGAGGCCATGCACATCGACAAGCGCTACGACGCCGACCTGTGGGTCGACTCCGCCCCGAGCCGTCGTCCAGTACTGCTGCGCACACAGCCGCTCGCCCTGCTCCTGGGAGAGGCCACAACCCTGCGCACGCCGGCGCTGCACCTGAACAGTCGCGACCACGTGGCACTGGTGGGCGACAACGGCACCGGCAAGACCACGCTCGTCCGAGCGCTGCTGGCGCGGCTGCCGGAGGACACGGCGCGGCTGTATGTGCCCCAAGAACCCGACCGGGCGGCGCGGGAAGCGACGCTGGCGCGCCTGGCCGGGCTGGATGCCGAACGGCGTGGCCGGGTGCTGTCGATCGTCGCCAGGCTCAACTCCTCTCCGGAGCGGGTCCTGGAGGGGGACGCAATCAGCCCCGGCGAGATGCGCAAGCTCATGCTCGCACTCGGCGTCCTCGACCGGCCGGAGCTGATCGTCATGGACGAGCCCACCAACCACCTGGACATCGGCTCCATCCGGGCGCTGGAACGGATGCTGGCAGCATTCCCGGGGGCGCTGCTGCTCGTCTCCCACGACGCCGCCCTGGTGGAGGCGACCACCACTATAACCTGGCGGATCGGCAGGGAGAGCGCGGAAGGACTGCGGCTGGCCTTGGAGTAGTCGGCGACTCGCCGGGGAAACGGGAGAGTCATTGGGACGCAGTCGCGAAGCCAACCCGGCTCAGTGAGTCAGCGAGCCTGGGTGATACGCTGCACGTGGCGGATTTGAAGCACTTGCGCGGTGTCGGGAAAGAGGGGCAAAAGCTTGTCTGAGGCAGTGTTGGCCGTAATCTTTTTTGTGGTTCCGGTCGTCCTGTTGCTGGCGGTCGCTGTTTTTGCTTCACGCAACTCTGCGTTGACAAAGAAAGACTTGCAGAGGCTGCACTTTCGGTCCATGTACGGAGCCTCGGTGGATCGTATGCTTGCGGAGTGCCCGCTCGATCTTGATTACATCAGGCGCACACGCGACTCGGGGAAAAGAGGCCGTGTGTCTGCCATCCAGTACGTGAGGAAATGGGATCCGGTCCCTCTCGAGGTTGCTGCGGAGTTCGTCGACAGGCTTTGATATTGGCCCCTCCGCGTATCAGGATCCAGGCCGCATGGCCTCGGTGCGGGCTGTCCGCAGGCGCAGAACATACCCGAGCGCCGCGCCTAGAT
>NZ_QMIN01000056.1:0-11677 GCF_003287795.1 Actinomyces sp. Z5 | reverse complement strand
GGCCACCACGTCGTTCGGTTCTCTCAGTCGTACAGGAGCACCGAGATGTCCTCATCATCGATGTTGGAGGAGTCATACCAGTGTGAACCGGTGTCCACGTCCTCAACGCTCTCACCATTCGCCGCCTGCACGGCGAGGGTGACCGCCTGGTATCCCATCTGGTAGGGGTCCTGGGTCACCGAGCCGAGGAAGGCCCCGGAGCGCACGGCGTCCTTTTGTGAAGTGCCGGCGTCGAAGCCCACCACCAGCAGGTCCTTGTAGCGGCCGGAGTCACGGTCCAACTGGGAGGCGTCAGCGGTGGCGCTGATGACGCCGTTGACGGCGTCCTGGTTGGCGGCGAACAAGGCCACCAGGCCGTCCGTGGACAGGATCGAGGTGGCCGCGGACTGAATGTCCGCCTGGCTGGTGGTGGGCGGTACGGTGACGACGATCTTCACCTTGGCGGGGTTGGTCGAAGGCGTGGTCCAACGCTGCTGTCCGGACACGTCGACCGCACCGGCGAGGCCGTCAAGCTTCTCCAACTCGGTCACGAGGGTGGCGGTGAAGCCGTCCACACGCTGGACGATCGAGCCGGAGGTCGAGTCCTGTGCCAGGACCCCGATGACGGCGGGGGAGTCCGCGCTCGCGGAGGCCAGGGCGGATTGCAGATCGGCGTTGGCGGCGAGGTTGGTGGCGACGTTTCCGCCGGCCGCCTCATTGTCGGTGGTCGCGGTGGCCAGCACCGCGCCGGAGGCGTCGTCGGGCACGCCCGAGTCGAAGCCGATCACCGGGATGTTCTGGTTCTTGGCGTTCACCAGGGCATCCTGCACGGCGTCGGGCTGGCAGGCCGCCAGGGCGATTGCGGCCGGGCGCTGGTTGACCGCAGAGGCCAGCTGCTCCACCTGCTGGGAGACGTTGCTCTCGGCGTCGGGACCGTTGGTCTCCAAGTCGACGCCAAGCTCGTCGGCGGCGTCCTGCGCACCCTTGAAGGCGGCCTGGTAGAACTGGTTCTGGTAGCTCTTGGAAATGATGATGACCTTCATCTTCCCGTCCGAGCCGGCGGAGCCTCCGTCATCGCTGCAGGCGGCCAGCAAGGACAGGGAGCAGGCGGAGGCGAGCGCCGCTGTCAGCGCGGTCCTCCGGGTGAACATGGGGGTCATGGTGATGGTTCCTTTCGTGGATGGGGTGGGCTTGATTAGCTCTTGGGATTACGCGCGTCCGGCACGGCGGGTGCGGATGACGTCCAGTAGGACCGCCAGCACCACGACGACGCCGATGAGGACCTGCTGCCACTGCACCGGCAGGCCCATGGAGAGCAGGCCCGTCTTGAGCACGGAGATGACGAAGACGCCGATGATGGTTCCCCACAGGGAGCCGACGCCCCCGGCCAGTGAGGTACCGCCGATCACGCATGCGGCGATCGCGTACATCTCCTGACCGTTGCCGGTCTGGGGTGTAATGGAGGAGAAGGTGGCCGCGTAGATGACCCCGGCCAGTCCGCAGAAGAAGCCGTTGAGCACGTAGACCCAGAACTTCCAGCGGGAGACCACCACGCCGGACAGCTCGACCGCCTCCTCGTTGGAGCCGATGGCGTAGGTGTAGCGGCCGAGCTTGGTGCGGGTGAGGATGAACCAGGCGATTACGAAGAACGCGGCCAGCCAGAGGATACCCACGGGCAGGTTCCCCGCCTTGTACAGGACCGTCTTGAACCAGCCGTCGTCGGAGGTCAGGCTCGGGAAGGTCTGTGTCTGCACCTGGGCGATCACCGCGCACAGGCCGAGGGAGGCGAACTGCATGCCCAGGGTGGCGATGAAAGGCGGGATATGCAGGAAGCCGACCAGGATTCCGTTGCCGATGCCGAAGGCGACCCCGGTTGCGAGTACCACCAGCAGCGCGAGGCCGATCGGAAGGTGCCATACGTTGTATGCCACGCCGCCGACCAGCGCGGAGCCGACCATCACCGTCCCGGAGGACAGGTCGATGCCCGCGGTGATGATGACGAAGGTCATCCCGATGGCCAGGAAACCGATGTAGTAGGACGAGTCGAGGATCGACACGAAGGTGCTGGGGGACAGGAAGTGATTGCCGAATACGGCGAAGAACGCATACAGGATGACCAGTGCCGCCAGCGCCATCAACTGTTGCATCGGTAGCGCACGCAGTGGGTTGTTCTTGGTGATGTTTGCGCTCATGCTGCGCGACCTTCTTCCTGCTTGGTGGCCAATTCCATGATCTTGATCTGCGTTGCCTCGGAGGCGTCCAGCTCTCCGGTCTTGCGTCCCTCGCGCATGACAACTACGCGATCGGACAGGTGGAGGACCTCATCGAGGTCTGAGGAGACGAGGATGATCGACTTGCCCCGCGTGACCAGATCGCGCATGAGCTGATAGATCTCTGCGCGCGCACCGATGTCGATGCCGCGTGTGGGCTCATCGAAGATGAGGATGTCGACGTCGCGCAGCAGCCACTTGGCCAGCACCACCTTCTGCTGGTTGCCGCCGGAGAGGTTGCGTACGCGCTGGCGTGTGGACGGGGTCTTGATGCGCAGCATGTCCACGTACTTGCGGGTTGCGCGTTGTACCGCACGTTCGTGTACGACCGTGGCGGTGGTGAAGGCGTCGTAGGAGGCCAGGACTGTGTTGTCGCTGACGGACAGGCCCGTGACCAGGCCGAAGCGCTTGCGATCCTCGGACAGATAGGCGATTCCCGCATGAATAGCGTCTTTGGGACGGTGGAAGGACACCTCGGCGCCGTTGACCTCCAGCCGCCCGGATGTGGGACGGTCCGCACCTGCGACAATCCGCATGGCCTCCGTGCGGCCGGCGCCGACCAGACCCGCGAATCCGAGGATCTCCCCGCGATGGAGGGTGAAGGACACGTCCTTGACGTCGGCGGAGGCGAGATGCTCGGCCCGCATGACGACGGGCGCGTCGGGTGCTACGTCGGAGTGGGTTTTCGGGGTGTTGACGACCTGCCTGCCCACCATCATCTCGATGATCTCGTCGAGGTCGGTTTCGGCCGTCTTGAGCGTGCCCACATGCGCGCCGTCGCGCAGGACCGTAATGCGGTCGGCGATCGCCATGACCTCGTGCATGCGGTGAGAGATGTAGACGACCGAGACACCGCGGTCCCGTAACCGTCGCACTCGCTGAAGCAACTCGGCGCTCTCGGCCTCCGACAGCGCCGCCGTCGGCTCGTCCAGAATCAGCACCTTGGTCGCCTCGAAGGACATGGCGCGCACGATCTCCACCAGCTGTGCCTTGGAGACCGACAGGTCCCGCAACAGGGTTTGCGGGGCTACGTCGACCTCGTGCTCGGCGAGCAGCTCCTGGGCACGGCGGTTCAGCGCGCGATCGGAGACCAACAGAGAGGAGGACTCCCTGCCGATGAAGATGTTCTGCGCCACGCTCAGGTCGGCCATCATGTTGAGTTCCTGGTGGACGATGGCGATTCCGGCGCGTTGAGCATCGCGGATGGAGTGGAAGGCGGCTGGGGCGCCGCCGTACTCGTAACTGCCCTCGAAGTCGGGGTGAATGCCGGTGAGGATTTTGACGAGTGTGGACTTGCCGGCCCCGTTTTCACCGACGAGCGCATGCACCTCCCCGGGCTGCAGATCGAAGGAGACGCCGCTGAGGGCCTGCACGCCGGGAAAGGACTTGGAGACGTCCGTCAGTTTCAGCAGGGGTGGTTGTGGTGGTGCCATATCTGCTCCATTGCTTGAGGTGATCCGCGGGCGGCGGTGCCGGGCGCGGCTGGGAGGGCCGCCGAAGCGGCCGGTGGGAAGGGGTTACTGGGATGCCTCCAAGTGGCGGCGTTCCAGTACTGACAACGATGTCAATCGCAGTGACGATGGTACGGTTGGTTTCCACTCGGGTCAAGTGCGTCTTAAGAATCGGGGAGGAGACAGTGACGTCATACTCGTCTGCCGGCGCGACGCCGGGGATGCAGCGGCGGGCCACCATGAAGCAGGTCGCCCGCCTGGCGGGAGTCGGCGTCAAGACGGTTTCGCGCGTGGTCAACGGCGAGCCCAATGTCTCCGACGCCACCGCCGAGCGTGTCTGGGATGCCGTCCGTGAGTTGGATTACCACGTGGACCTGCGCGCCGGCAGCCTGCGCCGCCCCGGCGGCGCCACACGCACCATCGCCCTGTTGGTGGGCAGCGTTGACAATCCCTTCGCCGGAGAGCTCCACCGGGGTGTGGAGGACGTCGCCCGCGAGCACGATGTGGCGGTGCTGGCCTCCAGCCTGGACGAGGAGCCGGAGCGGGAGGTGGCGGCGGTCGAGGACTCCATCAGACGCCACGTGGACGGCATCATCGTCAACACCACCACGGCGGACGGGGCTGCGCTGGAGCGGGTGCTGCACCTGGGGGTGCCGATCGTCTTCGTGGATCGGGCGCCGCACGGAATCGAGGCCGACCGTGTAACCAGTGATACCCGGGCTGCGGCAGAGCGGGCGACCGCGCACCTGCTTGAGCGTGGTCACCGCCGTATTGCCCTGCTCACCGAGCGCCTGAATGTGGCCACCGCGGTGGAGCGGCAAGAGGGGTTCGCAGCCGCATTTACGTCTCGCGGCGCCGACGCCGACGGCGCCATCGTGGTGTCCGGGCTGGTAGGGGCGGGGGCGGCCGAGTGCGCCGTCACTGGGCTCTTCAATGAGCCGTGCCCGCCGACGGCGATCTTCAGTGGGCAGAACCTCCTCACCGAGGGGGCGCTGCACGCGTTGCACAATCTGGAACTGCGCAACCGGATTGCGCATATCGGCTTTGACGACCTGCCGCTGGCGGACATGCTTCAGCCGGCGCTCACGGTAGTGCGGCAGGACCCCCGGCGCATGGGAAGGGTGGCGGCGCAGCGCCTGTTCCGCCGCCTGGAGGGTGAGGTTCTCCGGCCGGAGCACATTGTGATCCCCACGCAGTTCATTACTCGCGGCAGTGGGGAGATCGAGCCGGATGATCGACTCGATCTCCCCATCTCCTGAGGTGTCCGGAGTACGCGCCCGCCTACTGCGGATCTTTCAGGAAGATGCGCACCTTGGCCGAGAAGCGACTGCTCAGGAAGGCGAAGTAGCCGGCCTGCAGGGCGAGCAGCGGGATGAGGATGATCAGGAAGCGCCCGTACAGGAGCCGGGAGGCGATCCGTGCCATCACCAGGTAGTTCATGGCGAAGCCCGTGTTGACGACCGCCAGCAGCACCGGAACGGTGAACAGTACCAGCAGTTGCCTGCGCTGCACGCGCAGAATCTCCCGCAGCGACATGCCCATGCGGTGCAGGTTCCGTGTGATCGGCAGGTTGTCCCGCACGCTGGAAACCAGCCGGAAGTAGATCAGGCTGGCCGAGGCGGCCATGAAGACCGCGGAGAACAGCACGCCCACGTAGGTGAAGATCTGGTGGCTGAACTCGTCGGCGTCGATCTCATCAATGCGCGGGATGAACAGGAAGCTCTCGCCATCAGCCATCCCGACGCCGATCGTATTGCGCACGGTGGTGGAGAAGGCGCGGGCGCCGGAGTCATGCAGCGCGTCGTCGAAGTCGAACAGGTGGGCACGCATGGAGGTCGTGCGCGGTTGCTGGGAGATCTCCTGCAGTGTCTGGTCGGCGACCACGTAACAGTCAATGTTGCGCGGATTGTCGAGCAGCCGGGTGCCGGCGCCTACCACCTCGAGCTCGCCGACGCCATCCACGCCGACCGTACTCCCGGTTGTTTCGCTCGCCCCACTGATGTCGAGCGCCTGGCCGGCCGCCAGGTCGGGGTGCTCTCCGGTCACCCGGCCGTACTCCTCCTCGGATACGAACTTGGTGTCCACCAGACCCACATCGTCTCCTTCTCCCAGGAGGATGAAGTCCAGCGTGTACTGCTGATGATCGATGCCGTTGCCGTCCAGCTCCCGCTCAATGAGCGCGAGGTCCCCTGCCTCCCGATCGCTGTCGCCAAAGGCGTAGTAGGTGGCGGCGAAGGGGACGCTGGCCGTGATATCGGCGCGGACGGACATGGCCAGGGAGATGGATGCGGTGATGGCGCAGAAGGCCGCGGTGAGCAGCATGGTGGAGATGAACATGGAGGTCACCCCGCTCTTCAGGCGGTACAGCAGTGCCGAGACCCACAGCGCGTTGCCGCCGCGAAGGTAGCGGCGTGAGTGCTTCTGGATGCCGGTGATGGCCAGGAAGACGAACTGGCTCAGAACCAGGAATGTGCCCACCATGAAGCACCCGATCAGCACGTAGTTCAGCGTCTTCTCCAGGGCGCGGTCGATCAGCGCCGGGGCGGATCCTGCATAGCGCGGGTAGAAGGTCAACGCGTATCCGAGTAGCAGTACCACCACCCCGACAACGGCCAGCGGGCTGGAGAAGCGCACGCCCTTGGCCTCGTGCCCCGAGGAGGAGAGCAGCTCGAGTACGGGGCGCCGGGACAGGCCGCGAACCAGGAGCAGGGTCACCAGCACGAACACCACCGCGAATCCGATCGCCGTATCGCGGATCGGTGCCAGGGGAGTCTTCCAGGTGATGTTGGACAGGCGGACGATGCGCGCCATGATCAGTACCGACAGGTGGCCGAAGGCCGTCCCCACGAGCATGCCGACCACAATGGCGCTGGCTCCGATCAGGGAGTTCTCCGCCAGTAGCATGCGACGTAACTGGCGGCGTGACATGCCCATGGCCCGCAGGGTGCCGAAGGTGCGCCTGCGCCGATCCACGAAGGAGTAGATCGAAAGCGACAGGAACACGACCGCGAACACAAGCACGATCACCGAGGCCATCCGCATGAACAGCTGGATGCTACCGCCGCCCTGATCCAGTTCGGGGTGGTCGGCGTTGACGGCGAAGATGAAGAAGATCGTGACGGTGAAGACGCTGCTCAACCAGTAGGCGATGTAGGTCTCCGCATCGCGCAGGACATTATGCTTCGCGAACTGCCAGAGGGTCATCGTCCCTCACCGCCGATGAGCTTGAGCACGTTCAGGATCTGGTCGTAGAAGGCCAGTCGGTCGTTCTCCCGATACAGCTCGGAGTGCACGGCCCCGTCCTTGATGAACACCACCCGTTTGCACCAGCTCGCGGTGCGTGCATCATGGGTGACCACCACGGTGGATACCCCCTGGCGCTCGTTGAGATCGGAGAAGATGCGCATGACGTCCTGTGCGGCCGCGGAATCGAGATTCCCGGTCGGCTCGTCCGCGAGCAGCAGCTGCGGTCCGTGAATGATCGCCCGCCCGATGGCCGCCCGCTGCGCCTGACCGCCCGAAACCTCATGCACCCGGTGGGCCAGGACATCCCCGATGCCGAGCTGCTCCGCCACCGCCCGGGAGCGGCGTCGCATGCGGGCGGGGCTCTCATCCGATGCCAGCATGAGCGGCAGCATGATGTTCTCCTGAATGGTCAGCGTGTCCACCAGGTTGAAGTCTTGAAACACGAACCCCAGCCGTGTCCGCCGGAAGACTGCGGCCTCCTCCTCGCTCAGGTCGGCCGGATTCTGACCTCCAACGCGTACGGTGCCCGAGGTGGCCGGCAGGATTCCCGCCACCAGATTCAGGACCGTGGACTTGCCACTACCCGAGGGCCCCATGATTGCCACCAGTTCGCCCGCGCCTATGCGCAGCGAGAGCTGATTGACGGCCTTGACCCTGACCGTGTCCCCGTAAATCTTGCTCACGCCCTCCAGGGACACCACGGCCGGTCCGGGCTCGTGTGTCACGGTGTTTCGCATTGCCGTTTCAGTCATTGCTTGCCCCTTCCGTGTGTTCGGCAACTGCCGTTAAAGCTATTGCCCGCACGGGGCGCGAACCATCGAAGCGGGTGACGGTGGGTGACAATCGCTGTCACCTGCGGTGTGGTCAGGCAGCCGCGGCTGTGCTTGTGCCGAAGCGCACGGTGACGGTGGTTCCCTCATCGACGGCCGAAGTGATCTGCAGCGAGTGTCCGAGGCGTTCGAGCACCTGCTTGACCAGGTACAGGCCCACCCCGGAGGACTGCGAGCCCGCTCGACCATTTGAACCGGTGTAGTACAGGTCGCACACGCGTGGCAGGTCGCGGGGACGTATGCCGCAGCCGGTATCAATGACACTCAGCTGCGCTCCCTCCGGTCGGGCGCCGATGCGTACCTCCACCGAGGATCCCGGTTCGGAGAACTTAACCGCGTTGTGGATCAGCTGGTCCACGACGAAGCCGATCCACTTGCGATCCGTGTTCACCACGACGTCCTCGCCGGTACAGGCGACGCTCACTTCGCTCTGCAGGAACAGCCGCTGATTCTGTTGCATGACCCCACGTGCCAGATCACTCAGGTGCACCTGCTCGGTCACCAGATCGTTCTCGAAGCGCTCGATCCGGGCCAGACTCAGCACCAGATCCAACTGCCGCTGCAACCGGTCGAGCTCACAAAGAACAGGGAAGGGATCACGGCTCCCCTCGCCGTCCTGCGCCAGCAGGCGGATAACACTGAGCGGCGTCTTCATCTGGTGCACCCACTGGACGATATGGGTGCGCCACTGCTCGGTCGCCGCCTGCTGCTCCGTGAGCAGCCCCAGGTAGCGCTGGTAACTGGCGTTGCCGTGTTGGATGAAGGCATTGACGAGCGGATCGGTGGACTCCTGTCCGAGCAGCTCCTCCAGGACCCGGCCGGGGGAGCCGAGCCAGCGATACAGCCGCCGACGTCGGAAATACCGCACCGTAAGGGTCGCCACCAGCAGAAAACCGGACAGGCACAAGAAGTAGGTCATGCCGCCGGTGGTGTTGAATCCGCCAACACCTTGGTAAAGCGGTAGCAGCCCTCCCACAACCAGGACGAATAGCATCACGATGCCCAGGTGCTCGCGCAGAAACAGTCTCACGTGGTGCCTCCGCCACGCTCATCCGCGCCGACGACGAGCCGGTATCCGTATCCGCGCACGGCTCTGAGCTCAACTCCAACACGGTGTCCTGAGAGGCGGCCGCGTAGCCGGCGAATATTGACGGTGAGGGTGTTGTCCTCCACGTAGGCGGCGTCCTCCCAGGCGGAGGCGAGTAGCCGATCGCGTGAGGCCGCATCGGGATGCGCCTGCATCAGGGCCTGCAGCAGTTTCGTCTCCGTGAGTGACAGCTCGACCTCCTGGCCGCCGATGGCCGCCAGCTGCCGCCCGGGGAACAGAATTAAATCCCGCACCGTGAGCGCGTCCTCGGCATCCGCGGAACTCAAATCCCCGTAGGCGCGTCGAATCACACCACCGACCTTGGCCAGCAGTAGCTCCGGATCGAAGGGTTTGGTCAGATAGTCGTCTGCGCCCGCTTCGATGCCTCGGACCTGGTCGCCGGTGGCGTCCCGGGCGGACACGATGATGATAGGGATTTTGGAGACCTCCCTGATGCGGCGACACCAGTAGAAACCGTCGTAGCGCGGCAGATTCACGTCCAACAGGACGACGTCCGGATCGACGCGCTCGACCTCGTGCAGCAGGTTTCCGAAGTCGGATGCCGCGGTGCAGTCGTACTGGTAGCGCTCTAACAGGCCGATGATGCCGCGTGCCAGCGCCGCATCATCCTCCACCACCAGAACTCTGTACACGTGCTCAGCTCCTTCTCGGTGTTCTCGAGGTCGACCGCGGTTGCACCGACAGGCTAGTGGATGGTGCGGGCGTGTCGTCGTCGGCCAGCGAGGCGCGCAGCCGTTCCAGGAAGCGCTCCGCCATGGGGGAGTGAGCCTGCTGCCGCCGCCAGATGAGGTACATCCGCGACTCGAGTGCCGGCTCCAGCGGGCGGAAGGCCAGTCCGCTGGAGGGGCTGGTGTCCACCAGGTGGTCGAAGGTGAGCAGGTAGCCCAGGCCCTCGCGGGCGAAGACCGCGCCGTTGTAGGGCAGGCGGAAGGTGCCCTCAAGTTGCAGCTCGCCCATGCGGCTGCCGGCCCAGGCCGGGATGTCTCGTGCCCAGGACTGCTCCGAGCAGAAGAGCGGTAGTCCCGCCAGGTCGTCCACGGTGACGGCCTTCTTGCCGGCCAGGGCGTCGTCGTGCCGCAGCACCACGCCCCACCTGTCCGCCACGGGCAGGGGCAGCGTCTCGTACCGGCTGAAGCGCTCGCCGTCGGGCTCCTCGACGATCGCCGCGAAGTCGAGCAGGCCCCGGTCCAGCTTCTCGGTGACCTGCTCGGTGTCGCCGCTGGTGACGTGGTAGCGCAGCCCGGGGCACTCCTGCTTGAGCAGCTTGAGCTGGCGGGCGAGCAGACCCACCTGGTAGGACTCGGCCAGCCCCAGGTACAGATCGCCTCCGGTGATGTCACCCAGGGTAAGGAAGTCGGCCTCGATACGGTCTGCCAGGCCGATTAGATCCTCGGCCCGTTCGCGCAGCAGTCGGCCCTCCTCGGTGAGCTCGATGCTGAAGGAGTGCCTGACGAACAGCTTGTGCCCCAACTCCCGCTCCAGCGCCTTCATCTGCTTCGAAAGCGTAGGCTGCGAGACGTGCAGCTGTGCGGCGGCTCGGGTCATGTTCTCCTCCCGGGCCACGGCGGCGAAGTACCGCAGTGTGCGTATCTCCATGTCGAACAAGATATGCCAAGACGGCATGTCAGGCATGACAAACGGTCATTAGCGTCATGTTGCCCGAGTGGTTAATTTAGATGCCGGAGGCGCTCCGCACCGTAACAGGGCGCCACGCACAGCCACAGATACAGAGAACGGAGCATCAGGAAATGAGCACCGAGAACCTCGAACTGACCCAGGAGTGGGACAAGGTCTTCCCCCAGTCCGACGCCGTGGACCATGAGAAGGTCACCTTCCACACGCGCTTCGGCATCACCCTGGCCGCCGACCTGTACAAGCCGAAGGACGCCGACGGCAAGCTGCCCGCGCTGGCCGTGAGCGGGCCCTTCGGCGCCGTCAAGGAGCAGTCCAGTGGCCTGTACGCCCAGACCATGGCCGAGCGCGGCTTCCTCACGATCGCCTTCGACCCCAGCTTCACCGGCGAGTCCGGCGGCACGCCCCGCTACATGAACTCCCCGGACATCAACATCGAGGACTTCCAGGCCGCCGTCGACTTCCTGTCCGTGCGCGACGACGTCGACCCCGAACGCATCGGCATCATCGGCGTCTGCGGCTGGGGCGGCATGGCGCTGGCTGCCGCGGCCGCCGACCCGCGGATCAAGGCCACCGTGGTCTCCACCATGTACGACCTCAGCCGGGTGGCCGCGAACGGCTACTTCGACTCCGCCGACTCCGCCGAGGCCCGCAACCAGATGCGCGCGTCCGTGGCCGCCCAGCGCACCGCCGACTACCGCTCCGGCACCTACGCCCTGGCCGGCGGGGTAGTAGACCCGCTGCCCGAGGATGCTCCCGGCTTCGTCAAGGACTACTACGCCTACTACAAGACGCCCCGCGGCTACCACCCCCGCTCCCTGAACTCCAACGACGGGTGGACGGTCATCGGTGGCTCCTCGCTGATGAACGCGACCCTGCTCGGCTACATCGAGGAGATCGAGAACGCCGTCATGATCGTCCACGGGGAGGCGGCCCACTCCTACTACATGGGTAAGGACGCCTTCGCCCGCCTGCAGGGCGACAACAAGGAATTCGTCTCCATCCCCGGCGCCTCCCACACCGACCTGTACGACGGCGGCGAGAACGGCGCCATCCCGTGGGAGAGGATCACCGAGTTCCTGCGCACCAACCTCGGCTGAGTCGCATCTTCGCGCAGCTCTGAGCACTCCGGGGTGGGCCGCCGTGTGGCGGCGGCCCACC
>NZ_QMIN01000055.1:86126-100777 GCF_003287795.1 Actinomyces sp. Z5 | reverse complement strand
GACACACCAAGTGTCACCGATGTCCTGACACAAAACTGTCACCGATGTCCTGAGACATCACAACGACGGTTCGTGGGGTAGGTGTACGAATCGTCGTCGTTCATGCCGAACCGTTGCTGCTAGGTGACGAACCGTCACTGGAACACACGAACCGTACACCCCGCCGCCGCCCCGCGACTACGTCCTGATCCGCCCGAACACGACCTCATACGCCCGAGAACGACCTCTGAGCGGCTAAAACGTCCTCGTCTGCCCGAGGACGTCCTGTGTCCGGCGAGAACGTCCTCGTCAGCCCGAAAACGACCTCCCACACCCGAACACGACCACCCCACAACAACCCGCGGGCCCGAACCACCACCCCCACAAACACGAAGAATCGGGTAAACTTCATGTGGCCCCTGTGGCCGGCGTTTGTAGCGGTGGGAGAGACAATGAGGGCTTCATGGGCGGCGGTTCTGCTTTTGGGGGCGGCGATACTTGCGGGCTGTTCTGGGCCTGACCTGTCTGGCGACGCGGAGGAAATCGCTAAGAATGTTCAAGCGCAGGTGTCTTCGGCTCAGACTGTCGAGCGGTCGGATGTCGATGACGAGTCTTTACTCTATCAATATGAGATGCGGGAATGGGTGCGCTCTGTCGCCGTCATTTACGATTCCCAGTACGAATGCGTCAATGGCTTGGAGTATGATCGCCGGTGTCGGGTTGTGGTTGAGGAGTTCGATACGGAGGATCATGCTGAGCAGCGCGCTAGGTATTTGAATGGGTATTCGTCTGCGAATCCTCCGGATATCGTTGTGCCGCATGTGTTGGGCAGATATGTGGTGTGGTTTCAAGATGAGATGCCTGAGGATGTGAGGCAGGACTACCTTGATGCGCTGAGGTGAGGCTGCGAACCACTTCGTATGTCGGCCAGCTGAAGCGGTTCGCAGCCTCGTTTCTCAGGGTGCTCCTAGAAAGTGCCGCTGTTCAAGCGGCGCTGTAGCGCCATTACGGCTTGTGAGGGGGCAGAAATCGACCCATCCTGGGTGGTTCCCAAGCGCTTCTGAAGTGCACGAATGGTTATCGGCCCGATAAGGCCGTCGGCCGTTACGCCGCATTTGCGTTGGACCGCGCGAATGACCGTCGACCCTTTGGCTTGGCTGGGGATGACCCATTCCCATCCGGTGGTGAGTCCGGGGTTCGAGGCCCTGTTGACGGAGCTCTGTGATGAGACGATCCCGTCGGCCGGGGTTCCGAGCACTTGCTGAAGACGCCTGGTGGTCGCGCTGCCCCAGTACCCGTCTACGCTGAGCTTGGTGCCACTGCCTGAAGGGGGTGTAGTCGGTGTAGTGGGGTCGAAAACGGTGCTGCTGGCAGCCGCGCGAATGATTCCCATGTACTGTACATACTTTCCTGGGCAGGCTGTGGCGTAGACATCCATGTGAGCGTAGACCTGCAGGTTGCCGTACTCCTTTCGGAGCTCGGTCACCAACTCGACGACCGCATCCAGGTCTTCGGGGCGGCAGCGGGGGTCGCACTCAATTCCGATCGAGCGCCTATTGACATCACGGTTACCAGCATGCCATGCGGTGTCCTTCTCATCGACTACCATCAGCGCGTAGCCGCCGCTCACAATGTAGTGGGCAGAAGTATTTCTACCCCCTCTTGCAAAGAACTCCTCGACCGATCGGATGCCAGCAACGGATGACATGCCCGCATATAGCTGCTCACTGCCCCAATGGTGAATGACAATGCTGTCGATCTTCGTGCCAGCTCTTCCAGGTGCGAAGGCGGTGGCACGCTTGCCGGTCAAATAGTGTAGTGTCATGATGTCCCTTTCGTGGTCATCGGAGAAACCTTCCCGCGTTTCGAGAAGGAGCTTTGGGGATAGGGAATGAACCTGGGCTTCGCGGACCTACTGGTTCGCCTCACGTGGTTGCGAGATAGTGGTGTGGAGCCTCGGGGTAGTGGAATCGACGTCGGATTCGACGCGGATCGCGCTTAATAGGCGCCGTGTGTTTATTGATGTGGCGGCGAAGTGGTGCGTGACGGGGTTGGCGCGACGTCCTACCCCGCTCGCAGGCACAGTGCGGCAGAACGAAGCGGCGGGGATACGGTTCCTCTACCGTGTTGATGGGGCGCCGGGTAAGACATCGGGCACCGAGAGGCTTCGGTATTCGGTGGCCTGCCCGGCGCTTCGGAGTTATCTACGTGCTTACAGCGTAGAGGTGCCTGTGGCTTGATGCCGTCCCAGATAATTCCCGCTAGCGGAATATGGGCGTGCGGGATACTGGTGCTACTTGCCGTAGAGCAGTGTGGCGAGGTGCTCCAGGGCGGCGCTTCGGCGCCGGTAGGCCGAACTCCTTTCGACAAGGAAGTGTTCGCACACTCGTTGTATGGGTGAACCGGACGACGCCTCGCTGTCGTTGGTGAGGAAGCAGGTCTCTAGAATCCACCGCTCGTCATCAGTGAGAGCTCGCCAGGCCGGAACGAACCAATTCATGTACTCGCGGGCCTGAAGATACCGGCGTTGGCGGTTATCGATCCGCTCCAAGTGCGCTACGATGCGCTCCTCCGATGCATGCGGGTTGAGGCCAGCGGCGGGTACGCCATCCAGGCGCGGTTGGGCCGGGACGGGCGCGTCTTCTGCGATACGATTAAGATCGTTCTCGGTGTTGTTGAGGATTGTCTCTATGGTGGAGTAATCACGCATGGCCTTGATGGCTGCTTCGCGACGGTCTACGTACTTCCAGGTGATGTCCGTAGCAAGGGCGATCATCGATCTTTCTCTTTCAGGGTGATGTCTTGAGCTGCGTGGACGAGTGTGGTTGCAACGCATGCGGAACGCGGCGCGACACAAGTCCTAGCATGCAAGTTTATTGATCATGGCAAAATAGAAGCGCTCGAGAAAGTGCTGTTGTCGGCTGATGGGTTTGCGTGAGACCGTAGGTGGAAAGCGGTGAGAGCAGGGGGTGCTATCCGCGGTGGGTGCGGTAGTCACTAGCCCGAGCGAGGTGTTGGACGTCATTAATGTGATGTCTGCTGTGGGTGCCTATAGTCGATCGTGGTATCATGCTCCTGTCTGGGTGGTTTGTGTTTGTGGTGACAGGAGATGTGATGAAGTTTTCAAGGGTGGCGGTTCTGCTTTTGGGGGCGGCGATACTTGCGGGCTGTTCCGGGCCTGACCTGTCTGGCGATGCTGAGGAAATCGCTAAGAATGTTCAGAGGCGAGTGCCGTCGGCAAAGACCGCAATAGTCCAGTCGGAGGGTGATCATGATTATTTGATGTACCAACCTTTGATGCAGGAAGGGGTGCGGTCGATTGTGGTTGTATATGACTCCCAATATGAATGCTTCAATGATCTGGATGATGAGGATAGGTGTCGCGTAGGAATCGAGGAGTTCGATACCGAAGAGCATGCCAAGGAACGCGGCGATTACTTAGAGGGTTTCTCGTCTGTGAACCCGCCCAATATTATCGTTCCACATGTGTTGGGCAGATATGTGGTGTGGTTTCAAGATGAGATGCCTGAGGATGTGAGGCAGGACTACCTTGATGCACTGGGGTGAGGCTGCGAACCGCTTCGCGGGGATACGGTGAAGCGGTTCGCAGCAGCGTTCTTCAGGGTGACTCTAGGCGTTGCCGCTGTTCAAGCGGTGCTGCTGTGTTTATTGATTGCGCCGTGCGGCACAACAGGGGTGCGAGATGGTGTGGCGGCGTCATTGCCTCCCTAGGCGCTGATTGGGGACAGTGGTGTAGATCTTGGATTTGGCGAGGCCCGGAGAGCCGGTTAGGCTTTCCGGGCCTCGGAGTTTTCTACGTGCTTACAGCGTAGAGGGTCTTGTGGGCGTATGTCGTCCCGGCTTTTTCCCAGCACTGGGTTGTGGCCAGAGGCGAGTAGTGCTCGTCGTCGTTGAGCAGTTCGGTCGGTTGCGCCGGCGCCACACCGGGTTGCCGTTAGCCTCGAACTCTTCGCTACACCCGGGGGCCCATAAGCAAGTGGAGGATCGCCTTCAGGATCGGCTGGTCGGCGGGCAGCCAGGGCAGGGTGGCGACCTTATCCAGCGGTACCCAACTCAGCGCGGCGTGCGCCTCGCCGAGGTGGGGCGGCGTCCCGATGGGCTCGGCGAGCCACACGCGCATGCGGTAGCCGTGCATTGCCGGCCAGGCCGGGCTGTCGTCACCCGGGAAAACGGTGCCATCCGGCTGCGCGTCGGAGACCTGTATGCCTGCGGAGGTGGCCGCGGCATCATCCCGTCGGGAGGCCCGGGTTGGCGGCGGCACCGCCAGGTCGGGGGAGGGGAGAACCTCGGCGCCCAGCCGCACCTCAAGGTTGAGCTCCTCGGCGAGCTCGCGCATCAGCGCGGCCGTCGGGGTCTCGCCGGGTTCCACCTTTCCGCCGGGGAACTCGTACTGGCCGACGTGCTCGGCCGGGTAAGACCGCGCCGTGCACAGCAGCCTCGGCGGCGCGGCGTGCGCGGTGGAGAAAGCCGGAGCGGTGGTGTGCGGCGCGGGCGGAGCGGTTGATGGCCCGGCCGCCGTCCGGCCCCAGGGCGGCAGTTGGTCCACTATGGCGGCGGCCACCACCAGGCGGCCGGGGCGGACACGACGCGTTTCGAGCATGGACCGACCCTAGGTCACGCGCACCGAGGCCGGTCGGGGCCATGGCCGGTTGGGTTCAGCTGTCATGGAATGCACCACTTTCAACCCGCCCTGCCATTGGATCGCCTTGATAACCGCGTCATCGTGCGACCCGGCGATGTTACAAGTGGTGGAGCCGTCTTAAAGTGGTGCATCCTGTGACAGCATCCGCTTGAATCACGGCCGGTGAAACGTGCTCGGGCTGCGTTTGGGGCTTGGCATCCCTGCACAGGAGCACCTGGCAGACTGCGGGCGGTGACCATGATCAGCACGCACGCAATCGACACCACAATGCTCGCCGCGGCGGGGCCGACCCCGGACGCTGCCGCGGCGACCCCCGGCGCCGCCGGTTTCTGGGACGGGGTGCTTGCCCGGGTTGCCGCCACTACGCCGCCCGACCCGCGGCTGCTGTGGCCCGCGGCGGCGGTCGTCGCCCTGGCGTGGGCGCTGCCGGTGGTGCGCCGGTGGGCGCGAGCACTGACCACGCTCGTACACGAGGCCGGACACGCCGCCGTCGGCATGCTGGTCGGACGCCGCTTCCACGGCTTCGTCGTCGCGGGAGACCTGTCCGGGCGGGCGGTCACCTCCGGCCGCAGCCGCGGGCCCGGCCGCTGCATCACGGCCTGGGCCGGCTACCCGATGCCCGCGATTGTCGGGGCGGGCGCCGTGCTCGCCGTCCTGTCGGGCTGGGCGGGCGCGGTGTTGGCGGTGGCGCTGGTGGTATTGATCGTGCTGCTGGCGATGAGCCGATCCGTGCGCACCGCAGTACTGGTGACGTTGTGCGGCGCGGCGGTGGCGGCCCTGTGGTGGTGGGGTGACACCACCGTAGCCGTGCCGCTGCGCGCCGGCGTGGTGGCAGGCGTTGGACTGCTGCTGCTGGCCGGGGCGTGGGAATCACTCGGCGACGTCGCCCGCTCGCGTGACGGCGGCGCCGACCACCGCACACTGGGGGCGCTCACCCCCCTACCGGCCGGATTCTGGTGGTTGACCTGGATGCTGGTCGACGCCGGTGCGACCTGGCTAGTCGTGCGCGCCGTCGCCGAGCTGTGGTGAGGGATGTGATTCGTCAGGTGTCCGCGGGCCGCTAGTGGAGCGGGTGACGGGAATCGAACCCGCGCTGTCAGCTTGGGAAGCTGAAGTTCTACCATTGAACTACACCCGCATGCCTCACCTGGGTGAGGTGCCCGCACAGATTACCACGCGACCGGCCTGGCGCAACGCGCCACCGCTCCGACCCTGGGGGCAGCCGGACCGTGAGATACCTCGCGTATGGGTAGAACAACCCCCGAGACGGGCTGCACGCCGCCGCGCCGATCTGTCAGCATGACGCCATGACTGCTTCGCCCTTCAGTGCGCCCGAACCGCAGAACAACGATGGCTCCTATGGGGCGAACCTCAACGACGCTCCCACCGTGAGCTACCCATACTCTCAGGGCAACGGCGCTTCAAACGCCTCCACCGCCGAGACCGCCGATCCCTACCGCCAACCCGACGCCTCCCCGGGCGTCCAGGACTACCCGGGCGACGCCTACCCGACCGGGTACGAGCAGGCGCAACAGGCCGGCTACCAGCAGCAGGGCTACCAAGACCCGAATTACAGTCAGGCCGACTATCAGCAGGGCTACCAGGACCCCGCTTACCAGCAGGGCTACCAGCAGCCGGGTTACCAGGACCCCGCGGCGGCATACGGCCCGCCCTACGCGATGTACGACCAGAAGTCCAAGGTCGCCGCAGGTCTGCTGGGCATCTTCCTGGGGTCGCTCGGCGTCCACAACTTCTACCTCGGCTACACCGGCAAGGCCGTCGCCCAACTGCTCATCACGCTGCTGTCCTTCGGTATCCTCGCTGTGGTTTCGGCGATCTGGGGGCTGGTCGAGGGCATCATCATCCTTACCGCCACCCCCGGCGCCCAGCCGTGGGGCGTCGACGCCAGGGGCGTGCCGCTGAGCAACTGAGTCGGCCGCGGCGCCCCGACCCGGGTGCCGGGGCGCCGGCAACCTGGCACAATCGGGGTCGTGCTGCTTTCCGACCGTGACATCCGCGCGGAACTCGAATCCGGTCACGTCGGCCTCGAGCCCTACGACCCGGAGATGATCCAGCCCGCCTCCATTGACGTGCGCCTGGACCGCTGGTTCCGCCTATTCGACAACCACCGCTACCCGGTCATCGACCCCGCCGTTGAGCAGGACCGGCTCACCCACCTGGTCGACGTCGGCCCCGATGAGCCGCTGGTACTGCACCCCGGCGAGTTCGTGCTCGGCTCCACCTACGAGCGCGTCTCCCTGCCCGACGACGTCGCCGCCCGCCTGGAGGGAAAGTCCAGCCTGGGGCGCCTCGGCCTACTGACCCACTCCACCGCCGGATTCATCGATCCCGGCTTCTCCGGGCATGTCACCCTGGAGCTGTCGAACACGGCCACCATGCCCATCAAGCTCTGGCCCGGCATGAAGGTCGGGCAGCTGTGCTTCTTCCGGCTGTCCTCGCCCGCCGCCGCCCCCTACGGCCAGGGCGCCACCGGCTCGCGCTACCAGGGCCAGCGCGGCCCTACGGCCTCGCGCTCCCACCTGTCCTTCCACCGCGTCCGCATCACCGACCCCGGTTCCCCGGCCGACGATGCCACCGCGCGTCATCCCGAAGGGGCCGGGGCATGAGCCAGCCTCAAGCGCCCCGGTCCGCCGGCCCGGCCATGCCGGACTTCTTCACCGCCGGCGCCGACCTGGCCATCACCCTTCCGGATACCACGCTTTCCGCGGTCGGCTCCTTCCCGGTGGGCCGCGCCGACTCCCAGCACCTGCTGCTGCTCGCCGACGACGTTACCGTCGACGAGGTCGAGGCCCTCGCCCTGTCCCTGGACGAACATGCCGGCTGGGTGGGCGCCTCCCGGTTGCAGGTGGCTCCCGGCGCCGAGCTGCAGGGGCCCTGGCATGTCGACGGCGAGCTGCGCCGGGTGCTGGAACTGCCCGATTGGGCGTCCCAGGTCATGGTCCTGGACTGCCCACCGCAGCGCGCCGGCGCCCTGCCGCAGGAATTGGTCGGCGTCGACCCGCTCACCGACGCCTTCCCCCTCGCTCAGCCGACCGGCACGGAGCTGCTCGCCCTGATCCGCCTGCGTGCCATTGCGCGCCGCCTGGCCGGTGGGATTCGCCTGGCCGGCGACCCGGCTGCGCCCGGCGGCCGCACCCGACCGGTGCTGGTGGTCCCCGACCCGGAGCGCTCCACCACCCTGACCGTGTACTCGCCCGTGTGGATTGTTCCCGACGGCGTCGTCGCCCTGACCGCCCCGGTCGCGCCGGGCGCGCACGTGCTACTTCAGCCCGACTCCACGCCGGGCCCAACCGGTTTGGCGTCCATACCGCCGGAGGAGTTGGACAGGTTGGTTGAGACGTTGGGGGAGGACGCGCTCGACGCCGCCTGGCGCGCCGCCGAACAGCACCGTCACGAGCAGGCCGAGCAGGAGGCGCAGGCCCTCGCCGCGGGAACTCCCGTGGAGGAGCTGCGCGACGGGTACGGCGTGGTTACCGACGTGGCGGAGGAGCGCCCCGACTGGGGCGGGATCGAGATCCGCGTCCAGGCGGCCGAGGCGGTGCCGCTGGCGGTGCGCGGCGAGTCCTGGGCTCGCGGCGGGGTGATCGCCTACCAGGTTGTGTGGGCACCCCTCGACCCGGCCGACGCTCACCACGAGTACCCTCGCACCGACGTTCGGCGGGCGCGCGATGCCGCCGGGGCACTGATTGAGAAGATCGCCGCCACCCTGCTGGGCGGCGCCGGGGGAGTGGTGGTGGACGACGACGGGTTCTTGGTCGGGTTTTAGTCCCAATTCGCTTCTATTAGGTCATCTCGTCGGCCACGCCGGTCATTGCTGGTGGGGCCATTGGTTGAGGGTTTGGGTGTAGGTGTCGGGGGTGCCGTAGGTGAGGATGGCGCCCTCGGCCACGGGCACGGACTTGCTGGCTAGGGCGTGGGCCTGGGTCCAGTGAGGGGAGTCCTGGTGGAAGAACATCTTCTGGAACGCCTGGTTGTTTTTGGACTTGGGGGATGGTTTCTATTTCCCGTGATCTGATAGTTAGGATTGATGGATATGACGAAGGCGAAGTACTCTGAGGAGTTTCGTGAGCAGGTTGCTCGTGAGGTGGTGGAAGGAAACCGGACGATTGCGTCGGTCGCTGCCTCCTACGGTCTGGTGGCCCAGACCGTAGGCAACTGGGTCGCTAAATACCGCAAGCAGCATGCTGATGCCCAGGAGCAGAAGAGTGAGTCGGAGGCGCAGGAACTGGGCAGAATGAAGGCGGAGAACTATAAGCTGCGGATGGGGCAGTGAGTTCCCACAAGAAAGCGGCGGCCTTCTTCGCGAAGGAACAAGAGTGACTCGCATCTACGAGTTCATTCACAGCGAGGAAGGCAACTACCCGATCGCCTGGATGTGCCAGTGGGCGGGCGTGTCGAAGTCCGGCTACTACAACTGGGTGTCGCGTCCCGAGTCCGCCACCGCCATCAGGCGCAGGGAGCTGGCCGGGCATATTCGGAAGATCTTCGATGAGTCCGACGGCACCTACGGGTATAGGCGGGTGGCCGCCACCCTGGACTGGCAGGGCGTGCCGGCTGGCCCCGACACGGTCAGGTCGATCATGCGCGAGCTGGGCCTGAGAGCCGCGCGGACGCGCCGGAGGGTCCGCACCACCGTGCCGGCCGAGGACCTGGATGAGCGCCCCGACCTGGTCCAGCGCGACTTCACCGCCGAGGCCCCAGGCATGAAGTGGGTTGGGGATATCACCTATATTCCTACTTGGGTGGGGTTCGTGTACCTGGCGACGGTTCTGGACTGCTGTACGAAGAAGGTCGTGGGCTATGCGTTGGCCGGTCATATGCGCACCGACCTGGTCTGCCAGGCGATCGACATGGCGGTGCGGAACTGCAGGCCGACTCGTGGGGTGACGGTGTTTCATTCCGACCGCGGGTCGCAGTACACGTCCCAGCAGTTCGCCGACCATTTGAAGAAGTATGGTATTCGGCCGTCGGTGGGGCGTACCGGGGTGTGCTGGGATAATGCGTGGGCGGAGTCATTCAACGCGACACTGAAGAATGAGCGCGTGCATCGTATGGTCTACCCCACCCGGAGCAAGGCGATAAGGGATGTGGCGGCGTGGATCGAATTAACCTATAATCAAACACGGTTGCACTCGGGGATCGGTTACCGCACGCCCAACCAGTTCGAACGAGAACTACTGCAGGCCGCCACCCCGAAAGCAGCCTGACAAACACACAACAACCAAGAGTCCAAAAAACACCCAGCACTCCAAAGGCCTTGTCGGCCTCGTGCAGGGGCTGTCCTGGCTGCTTCTTGACCGGGGTGGTCATGCCCAGCCCGATATAGCCCCTGTCGCCGATATGGAGGGCAGCAGTGGCCCCCTCGGGCAGTTGGTCGGGTGGGACGTCCAGCAGGCCGCTGGCCCGCAGCGCGGCAGCATCATGCACTGACCCGGGCAGCGGGTCCGAGACCCAGGCGATCGCACCGGAGGGGGTGCAGGCCACCTGCACGTTCAGCCCCGGGGTGCGGTACTTGCCTGAGAACAGTCCCGGGACATCCTTCCAGTCCCAGGATTTCAGCACGGTGCCGTCGATGATCAGCGTTGTGGCCGGGTCCAGGTCCTCCACCGTAGGCACGCTGTCTGTCAGGGCGTGGGCGATCAGGGTGGTGTAGGCGCCGATGATCCGGCAGGCGGTGGGCTGGGAGATGTCGAACAGCTCGGCCAGCAGCTCCTGACTGATGTTGTGGCGCAGGGCCATCACGGTCAGCTTCACGCGCTGGTACAGTCCCAGCACCCGGGACCCGGCCGCCGGCAGGTCCCCCTGGCTGTGCAAGACGGCGCACAGGTCAGTGAGCTGGTGGCGGTCGAGCTTCGTGCTAGCATTCATGACTGACGGTCCGTTCTTCGAGGTTATTCGCTGTCAAATGAATCCTCGCAGGAACGGGCCGTCCTAACCCTTACCCTATATGCGCGTGTCGCGAATCCCCCACACCCCCTATGAATAACCCTCCCGATGAATAATCGAGGCTCACGCTGAAACAGGTCAAACAACCGAACCGTCGTCCGTAACCTAAAGCGCCCCCAAACACGAAGGACGCATAAACCGCGAGAGCCGTCGAACTGCCCAGCAATGCGAAGGTCGTTTTGATATGATCGATTCGTCCCTTGATCGGTCGAACGTGGTGATTGCGGGAGTAGGCCGTGAAGGTTTCGTGGCTCTTCGCGTTTGAGGGTGTGGTGGTGGGTTAGCGCGGGTGCGCGTGTCGGGGTGGTGGGTGGGGGTCGAGGTCCCCGATGATTGGTGGTTGCTAGACACTACCGATCACAAAGGCCTCGACATGGCTGAGACTACCTTTACTGCCCCTGATCTTGCTAGTTTCTTGGGCCTGGACGCCCTGGGGCTGGTTGTCACGGGCCAGCGGATCACCCCTGACGAGGCGCTGGTTGAGTGCCGCCTGGAAGCCTTGGAGGAGGACGCGTTCTGCAGGGTCTGCGGGGCCGAGGGCGCACCGGTGGGGACCGTGGCCCGGCGCCTGGCGCATGTTCCGGTGGGGTGGCGGCCCACGCACCTGCTGGTGCGGTTGCGCCGGTGGCGCTGCTAGGGCTGTGGGCGTGTGTGGCGTCAGGACGCGTCTCGTGCGGCCGCCAAGCGGGCGAGGCTGACCCTGGCGGCCAAGGAGTGGGCGATCCGGGCTGTGGGGGTTGAGTTCATGTCCGTCTCGCGCGTGGCGGCAGCTCTGGGGGTGTCGTGGGATACCGCCAACGATGCCGTCCTGGAGCGGGCCAAGGACCGCTTGATCAATGATCCTGACCGTTTGAAGGGCGTAGAGGTCATAGGGGTGGACGAGCACGTCTGGCGGCACACCCGCAAGGGAGACAAGTACGCCCGCCGTCATCATCGACGCCGGCCCCGGTACGCGACCGGACGGGTCCGTCCCGGCTGCTGGACATGGTCGAAGGCCGCTCCAAGCAGGTGCTCAAGCAATGGCTCCAGGACCAGCCCGAGACCTGGCGTAAGGGCGTGCAGGTGGTGGCCATGGACGGCTTCACGGGCTTCAAGACCGCCGCCACCGAGGTCCTACCGGATGCGACCGAGGTCATGGACCCCTTCCACGTAGTAGCACCGGCCGGGGATGAGCTGGATGAGTGTCGGCGCCGTATACAGCGGGAGGTCACCGGGCGACGGGGCCGTAAGGACGACCCCCTGTACAAGGCCCGCAGGCTGCTGCGCACCGGGGCGGGGCTGGTGAGCGAAAAGGGCTGGGAGCGTCTCGAACAACTGTTCGCCGACCCCCAGAACACGCCGGTAGAGGTGATGTGGGGCGTGTACCAGAAGATCATGGCCGCCTACCGCGCCAAGACCCCCGCCCAGGGCAAGACCCGAATGGAGAAGGTGATGCAGACCCTCAAGGCCGGTGTGCCTGAGGCCCTGGAAGAGCTGAAGTCGCTGGGCAAGACCCTCACCAACAGGCGTGTTGACATCCTGGCCTACTTCGACCATCCCGGTACCTCCAACGGCCCCACCGAAGCAGTCAACGCCCCGCCTGGAGCACCTACGCGGCATCGCCCTCGGATTCAGAAACCTGACCAACTACACCGTACGCAGCCTCATCCACGCCGGCGGCTTCAGACAACAGCTACTACACCCCTAAACGCGAAGAGCCGGTTTCGTGGGTGTCGGTTCCTGTTCTGGTGGCGGCGCTGGTTGCTGGCTGTTCCGGTCCCGACCTGTCTGGCGACGCGGAGGAAATCGCGAAGAGCGTGCAGGCGCAGGTGCCGTCGGCGCAGGTTGTAGAGAAATCGAATGTCGATAATGAAGTTTTGATTATACAGTTCGAAATAGAGGAGTGGTTGCAGTCGGTGGCGATAATCTATGACTCCCAATATGAGTGTGTCAATGACCTGGATGACGAGGACAGGTGTCGGGTGGTGTTTGAGGAGTTCGATGCTGAAAAGCATGCACAGAGGCGCGGCCGGTATTTGAGGGGTTATTCTTTAGAGAATCCTCCTAACGTTGTTGTGCCTCATGTGTTTGGTAGGTATGTGGTGTGGTTCCAGGATGAGATGCCTGAGGATGTTCGGCAGGAGTATCTCGACGCGTTGGGGTGAGGCCGCGAACCACTTCGCAGGTGAACCAGACGATGCGGTTCGCGGCCTCCTTCCTCAGGGTGGATCTAGAAGGTGCCGTTGTTCAGACGATTCTGTAGCGCCTTCACAGCTTGAGACGGGGCGGAGATTGACCCGTCCTGGACAGTCCCCAGACGCTTCTGGAGGGCTCGGATGGTGATCGGCCCAATCAGACCATCGGCAGTCACACCGCACTTGCGCTGAACCGCGCGAATGACTATGGATCCTTTGGCCTGGCTGGGGATGACCCATTCCCATCCGGTGGTGAGCCCGGGGTTAGCCGCCCTGTTGACGGAGCTTTGTGATGAGACCACACCATCGACGGTTGTTCCGAGTACTCGTTGAAGACGCCTGGTGGTTGCGCTGCCCCAATAGCCGTCAACAATGAGCTTCGTGTTGACTGTCGGCCCCTGCGGCGTTTTGTTGAAGGCGGTGCTGCTGGCGGCTGCGCTGATGATACCCATATATGGGATGTACCTTCCGGGGCATGCCGTGGCGATGATGTCGCTGTGAGCATAGGCCTGGAGATTGCCGTGCGCCTTTCGGAGTTCGTTCACAAGCTCAACGACCGTATCCAGGTCTTCCGGACGGCAGCGTGGGTCGCACTCAATCCCGATCGAACGAGTGTTGCGCTCCCAATCACCGGCGTGGTACGCCGTGTCATTCTCGCTGACCATGGGGAGGACATAGCCGCCGCTGACTACGTAGTGGGCGGAAGTGTTTTTACCTCCTTGAGCGAAGAACGCTTCTACCTTTCCGATTCCTTGGAGGGACGACAGGCCGGCGTACTTCGACGGCTCGCCCCAGTGGTGAATGACGATGCTGTCGATCTTCCTTCCGTCGCGGCCCTTTCTAAAGGCCGTGGCGCGCTTGCCGGTCAGATACTGAATTGCCATGATGTTCCTTTCGTGAGCATCTGAGAAACCTTCTCGTATTTCGAGAAGGAGCATTTAGGGGTGGGGGTGGACAAGACCTTTGCTGGCAGCCTGTATTGCCTTACGAAGTTGCGGGGCACTGGTTGGGGGGCTCGGCCCGTTGGCAGTACCGTCTTGTCCGGCTTTGATGGGGGGTGGGCGTCGGGTATGGGAAAGCCCCGGGCAGCTGGTTGGCCGTCCGGGGCTTCGGAGTTCTCTACCCGCTTACAGAGTAGAGGGCGCCATGGGCCGATGTCGTCCCGACTATTTCCCGTGGTGGGTCGTCGAGAAGACGTGTGGGTACTACTTGCCGTACAGCAAGGCGGCGAGGTGCTCCAGGGCGGCGGTTCGGCGCCGGTAGGCTGTACTCTTTTCGATGAGGAAGTGCTCACACACTCGTTGCGTCAGTTCTCCTGAAGAGACTTCGCTGTCTTCGTGGAGGAAACAGGTCTCCAGAATCCATCGCTCGTCGTCGGTGAGGGCTTGCCAGGCTGGAACGAACCAATTCATGTACTCGCGCGCCTGAAGATCTCGCCGCCGGCGATTATCGATCCGCTCCATGTGAGATACAATCCGTTCCTCCGACGCGTGCGGATTTCAGCCGCCTTTAGGTATTCCGTCCAGGCGAGGTGAGACAGGGGCGGGCAGGTTCTCGGCTAAATATTTGAGGTCGTTGTCGGTGGTGTTGAGTATGGCCTCCATGGTGGAGTAGTCGCGCATTGCGTTGATGGCCGCTGTACGGCGGTCTATGTACTTCCAGGTGATGTCGGTGACAAGGGCGGTCATCGGTCTTTCTCTTCCAGGGCGAAGATTCAGATGGTTGACGGAATTGGTTGGGTCATGGGGCTGTGGTGCCTGCTGTGGTTCTTTTGGCCTGCTCGTGGTACAGTGTTCCTGTCTCTGTTGTTGATTATTTGTGCTGATTGCGGAGGTAGGCCGTGAAGGTATCGTGGGTGTCGGTTCCTC
>NZ_QMIN01000055.1:82112-86116 GCF_003287795.1 Actinomyces sp. Z5 | reverse complement strand
GGTTCCAGGATGAGATGCCTGAGGATGTTCGGCAGGAGTATCTCGACGCGTTGGGGTGAGGCCGCGAACCACTTAGCAGACGAGCCACACGAAGTGATGTGGTAGTGCTGCGTCCTCCTCGTAGAAGATGGGGTCTGGCGGTGTGGCACCGGGGTACGGCGAAGCCCCGGGCAACCAGTTGGCTAGTCCGGGGCTTCGGAGTTTTCTACCTGCCTACAGCGTAGAGGGTGCCGTGGGCAGATGTCGTCCCGATTGTTTCCCACCACAGGGCGACGGATACGTGGACACAGGCGCTGCTGCCGTGCAGCAAGACTGCCAGGTGCGCGAAGACGCCGTCGTGGCGCCGGCAGGTCGCGCCCTACCCGCTATGGCACCCGTTACCCGTGCCCCTCCCGACTCGGCGTCCTCAACTTCGAGCGCCTCCCGACTATTCATGTACCTCCCGGCTACTGGCGCGCCTCCCGACTTAGTGGGAGCTTGCGATCGCGCGGCGGACCACACTAAGTATCGGTAAGTCGGCGGGCAGCCATGGCAGGGAGTCCGCCTGGTCCAGGGCCGCCCAGTGCAGCGTGGCGTGGGCGGTGCCGAGGCGTGGCGGAGAGCCCGCGGGCTGGGCCAGCCAGACGCGCATCCGGTGCCCGTGCATCGCCGGCCAGGCGGGTCGGTCATCTTCGGGGAAGTACTCCGCCTTCGAGGCGCGGGTACGGGTCTCCGGACTCGGTGGCGCCACAGCCAGATCGGGGGAGGGAGGCACCTCGTTGCCCAGGTGGACCGTCAGGTTGAGTTCCTCCGCCAGCTCGCGCATCAGAGCCGTGGTCGGCGTTTCCCCCGGCTCCACCTTCCCTCCGGGAAATTCGTATTGGCCGGCGTGCTCGGACGGATAGGAGCGGGCCGCGCACAGCAGCGCCGAGGGAGGGGCCAGGCCCGGCGCCCAGAACCCCTCGTCGTGCCAGCATCACTGCTCATCGCACACCCTCCTTAAGGTGTCGCGAAGACCCTACCCATGCGGTCTGATCCTCAGCCCAAAACCGGACACGAGCCCTGAAGCAAATCAGGGTGTGGGGCGAATGAGGTCGTATTCGGCCAGCGCCGGGTGGTCGGGTACGACCTCATCAGCCCCAAAACGACCCTCGAGCACGATCGTCACACCACACTCCCCGCCCGCCGCGCCGCCGGGACACGCACGCCATCCACCAATCGGCGAATCGCCGATCCACCCGCCCACGAAACCCCCAAACGCGAAGAGCCCGTAAATCACAAATCAGAATCTATGTACTACGCACAGGTCTGCTAGCCCACATGCGTAATGCGCGTTTGCCACGTCCTACAGCCGCCTGGCGTCAACCTACCGCAGCACGCCGTCGCCGCGGCGCGGCACCAGACGCGACTCCTGGGCGCGGGCGGCCGTCTCGCTCCAGCGCCAGCCGTTGAAGGCCACCGCCTCCGTCAGCGAGCGCGACCACGCCACCGGCTCCTCGCCGCGCTCCCGCCCCACCGCCATATAGTGGCGCAGCAGGCCCGCACTGGCCAGGGCGTCGTCGAGCGCCGTGTGATGCCGCCCGATCTCCACGCCGGCGGTCTCACAGCAGGTGACCAGCCGCCGCGACGGCGTTGCCATGAAGTGCCGTGCCATCTCCATGGTGCACACGCGCGGCACCCGCGCTCCGCGCTCCAACCGGTCCAGGCCGCCCAGCGCCTGGGTGAGGAAGCCGACGTCGAAGCGCGCGTTGTGGGCGACCACCGCCCGCCCCGCCAGGTCGCGCACCAGCAGGTCGGCGACGTCGGCCAGGGCGGGCGCCCCGACCAGGTCCTCGGCCACAAGCCCGTGAATGTACGTCGGGCCCACATCGACACCGGTGCCCGGGTTCACCAGGGTTGACCAAGTGCGCTCCACGGCGCCGTCGGGGCCCGCCAGTACCAGCCCGATCTCAATGATCGAATCCGTCGCCGGGGACAGGCCCGTGGTCTCCAGGTCGACGACGGCGTAGCCCACCCGCGAAACGTCCACGGTCTCCGGCGCGCCCGCGGCGGAGCGGGGCTGGAGAGTCTGGCGCAGTGGACGACGCGTGCGGTGATAGAAGGGCATCGCACCCCATGGTAGGCGTTCGCCGCAGGCGGGCCCCACCCTTGGTTCTCTCCCAACACTCCCGGCTGGGACCCGGCCGACCGGGCTAAAGTCGAGTCATGACGACCACGCCTGCCAACGAGTCCACCGGCGCCGCTGCCGCCGCACCAACCGACGCCCTGACCACCCCGGCGACTACGCCCATCACCAACACCACCATCGCCGCCCAGCTGGCCCACCGCACCATTCGCGCCTACACCTCCGAGCCGGTGGCCGAGGACGTCGTTACCACCCTGCTCGACGTCGCCCGCCACGCCGCTAGCTCCTCCTTCCAGCAGCAGGTCACCGTCATCCGGGTCAAGGATCCCGCCGTGCGCGAGCAACTCCACCTCGCCTCCGGCCAGCCCTACGTGGGCGGCGACCGCGGGGAACTGTTCGTGTTCGTCGTCGACCTGCACCGCAACGCCGTCATCCGCGAGCGCGCCGGCGCCTCCCTGGAGCCGCTCGAGCGCACCGCCCTGTTCCTCCAGGGCGTGGAGGACGCCGTCATCGCCGCCCAGAACATGGTCGTGGCCGCCGAGTCCCTGGGCCTGGGAACCGTTTACCTCGGCTCCATCATCGGCGACGTCCGTCGCGTCATCTCCGCCCTGGGCCTGCCCGAACGCACCTACCCGCTGCTCGGCCTGCTCGTGGGTCACGCCGCCCAGGAGCCCCAGTACAAGCCGCGCCTGCCCCGCGAGATCGTCACCGCCGTTGACGCCTACCCCGACCTCGACGCCCACGCCGACGCCCTGGCCGCCTACGACGCCGAGGTCCAGCAGTACTACGACCTGCGCGACACCAACAACCGGGTGGACTCCTTCACCACGCAGATCGCCCGGGCGCTGGGCGGCGGCCCCGCCTCACAGGCGCCCGTCCTGGACGTCCTGCACGAGCAGCGCCTCTGCCTGCACTGAGGCGAGGCGCGATGCCGACCTCCTTGGGAGCCGACCGGCCGGGCCGAGCCGGCAGCGCCGTGCCCGCCCCGGTCGGTCCGGAGGCCCTCCCCGCTGGGTTTGGCGCCGTGCCCGCCCCGGTCGGTCCGGAGGCCCTCCCCGCCGTACAGCGATTCGACTTTCCTATCGCGCTCATCGCCGGCGAGCTCCTCGCGGACGCGGGCGCCGACGCTCCCTCCGCCCTCGGCGCACGACCCCGCTTCCGCACCCTCGCCCGGGTTGGCGACGGCAACGCGGTCTTCCCACTCGCCTCCCTGACCAAGCCGATCGTCGCCTGGAGCGCCCTGATCGCCGTCGACCGCCACCTGCTGGACCTCGACGCCCCCGCCGCGCCCGAACTCCCCGGCGCCACCGTCCGCGATCTGCTCGCCCACGCCTCCGGCGTCGCCTTCGACTCCGATGCCGTGCTGGCGCCGCCGCGACAACGGCGCATCTACTCCAACCGCGGCTTCGAAATCCTCGGTCGGCACCTGGAGGAGGCCACCGCCACCCCGCTCGAGGCGTGGGTGGAGGAGGCCGTCCTCGAGCCCCTCGGCATGGCGAGCGTCCGCATCCCCGGCTCGCCCGCTCACTCGGGGACGGGTAGTGCCGCCGACCTGGCCGCCTTCGCCCGCGAGCTCGCGGCCCCCACACTCGTCTCCCCCGCACTGGCCGAAGCCGCACGCCGCCCCGTCCACCCCGGGCTGCCGGGCGTCCTGCCCGGATATGGGCGCCAGGCCGTAAACGACTTCGGCCTGGGCCTGGAGGTCCGCGGCGCCAAACAGCTGCACTGGACCGCCCCCACAAGCAGCCCCGAGACCTTCGGCCACTTCGGCCAGTCCGGGTCCTTCATCTGGATAGACCCGGTCGCCCGCCGCCAGGCGGTGTTCCTGGGTGCGCGCCCCTTCGGCACCGTGCACCGGGAGAACTGGCCCGCCCTCGGCGCCCAGATCCTCGCCCTGTGA